>JAHZHV010000004.1 GCA_019420085.1 Christensenella sp. | reverse complement strand
GGCATGGCGGATGTACTCCAGATTAAACATGAAATCCTCGCACCAGCGAATCTGCGGATTCATGCGCAGATGGTGCTGCCGCACGATATCGCTGCGATACAGTTTGTTCCACAGTACACCGTAGTAAAAATCGGCAGGGTTATCCATCATATGCGCCGCATACTGTGCGCGCGTCAAGACGTTTGTCTCGCCGATATCGCCCTTGTGCGACACCCGATCGCCCACAACGCGGTAGAAATCGGCCACAACCAGATCGCAGGCGTTATCCTCTGCCGCGCGCACCAGAAGGCGCGTGGCGTCGGGAATGATCCAGTCGTCGCTGTCGAGGAACTGCAGATATGTACCCTGCGCCTTTTTCAGCGCACGATTGCGCGCCGCGGAAACGCCGGCATTTTTCTGGTGCAGCACATGCACGCGCGCATCCTGCGACGCATATGCGTCACAGATTGCACCCGATCCATCCGTACTACCGTCGTCGATCAAAAAAAGTTCGAAATCATGATATGTCTGCTGCAGGATGCTGTCGACGCAGCGATGCAGCAATTTTTCCGCGTTATACACCGGCACGATAATGCTTACCGTCGGTTTCATCGCCTTTGGCACCCCTTTATCTTCTGATTGATTTAAGCATCCACGATTTTTTCCGCTTTGTCAAGCGCGTTTTCCCGGCCGCACATTGACAGCACACGTCAATTCGTGTCATACTTTTTATAAACACAATCTTAACGCAACAGGGGAGGGTTCTTTTCATGGCAAATGAAACCGGTCTTGCGGCGCGCGCCGTCATCACGGGCGCAGGCGGCGGCATCGGCCGCGCAATCGCCGTTAAATTTGCATCTTTGGGCATCCACGTGGCGCTCGTTGCGCGCACGCAGGAAAAGCTGCTTGAAACGGCAAAGGCCTGTGAAGCGCTGGGCGTGCAGGCGCATGTATTGGTCGCGGATCTTCTGGATGAACAGGCCATTATCCGCACCGTGAATGCGGCAAACGACGCGCTTGGCGGCATCGATGTGCTGGTCAACAACGCGGGTGTCGTGCAGTCCGGCCCGATGGTGGATGTGGATGCGGCGGAATTTGACCGCGTGTTTGCCACGAACGTGCGCGCGCCGTTTCTTTTGTGCAAATACGCCATGCCGTATCTGAAACAGTCATCCTGCGCCACAATCATCAATATCGCCTCTGTCGTGGCACACAAAGGATATCCCTGGCAAAGCATCTATGCCGCCAGCAAGCATGCGGTGCTTGGTCTTTCCAAATCGCTTGCCAATGAAGTGTATCAGGATGGCGTGCGCGTACATGTCATCGCCCCCGGCGGCGTCTATACCGAGATGGTCGCCAAAGTGCGCCCGGATCTTGATCCGGCCGAGTGCATGCTGCCGGAGGATATCGCCGAAGCTGCGGCCTTCTTCGTGCAGCATCGCAACAGCAATGCCGTGGTCGATGAAATCCGCCTGCATCGCGCCAACAACGCGCCGTTTGCCTGACGTTTGCCAGGATACGCTCTTTTTGCGCGCAGGCGGCAGATTCACAACATCCGTCTGCGCGTCTTCCTGTTTTTTGCACGGTCAGATTTTCCGCATTACATCCATGCTGTCCCGTGCACAGGGATGTTTTTTAGGCTGCCCTCTTTTTTTGAAACGATCCACCATAAAGGAGACAACGCTTTATGATTCTGACGCAGGAACAACAATCGCTTCTGGACGGCGCACAGGGTGAGACGATGGCGAAAGTCGTCAAAACGCTGGTGATGTACGGCGAGGCCTTCGGCGCACAGCGCATGGTACCCATCACAAATCAATACGGACATACCGTCATCAGCTTCGGCATTGGCGTCATGAAACCCGTCTATGAACTGTATGACCAGCTTCTTGGCGCCGGCATGCACAGCATGCAGCCATTTTCCGCCGATCCGCGGCCGCTTGATAAAAACGTGCCGTCCTCCTTTTTGCAGGACGTCATCTTCAAATTCATGTACAGCCAGCAGTCCCATTATGAACAGCAGCTGCGCAAGCTGGGGCTGATGGGCGAAAACGCCTATACCTGTGCCTGTTATCTGCCGCAGGTTGGCAATGTGCCAAAGCGTGGCGAGATACTGTCCTGGGCGGAGTCCTCCGCCGTGGTATATGCCAACAGCGTCCTTGGCGCACGCTGCAACCGCAATTCCGGCATCATCGAACTGATGGGCTCCATCGCAGGCTTCGTCCCCGAATTCGGGCTTTTGACCGACGATGGACGGCGCGCGGACTGGATTGTGCAGCTTGAAACGTCCACGCTGCCGGACGCACAGCTGCTTGGCTCGGCGGTCGGCATGAAGGTGCTGGATCAGGTGCCGTTTATCCGCGGCCTTGACCGCTGGCTGGGCGATACGCTGGACGAGCGCGCCTGCACATACTTCAAGGACTTCGGCGCGGCCTGCGCCTCCAACGGTTCGGTAGGACTTTATCACGTTGAACACCTGACGCCGGAAGCCGTCGATGCAGGCCAGTCCCTCATCCGGCCCGATGCGCGCGTCTACGTCATCGATGACGCCGAACTTGCACGCGTGCGCGCAAGCTATCCATGCATCTGGAAAAATCCGGACGCCGCGCCGAAGCTGTGCTTTATCGGCTGTCCGCATATGACGCTGAATCAGCTTTGCGACTGGACGGATCGCGTCGAAGGGGCGCTTGCCGCCTCCGGCAACAGCCGCGTATTGATTCCGACCGTATTTACCGCCGCACCGGATGTCATTGAGGCGTTTTCCAAAACGCCGTATGCCGCGCGCCTGGCCGCAACAGGCGTCATCGTCAGCTACATCTGTCCGCTGATGTACATGAACAATCCGCTTTCCAAGAAAATGCCCGTGATTACCTCATCCAATAAACTGCGCACCTACACAAGCGCGCGTTTCTACAGCGAAGAGGAAATCTTGTCCAAGATCACAAAGGAGGGAAAGTAACATGGCACGCACATTCAAGGGCCGTATTGTAACGCCTGGTACGGTCACCGCGCCGGCACTGGTGTCCCATGGCGGCTTCAATACACTTGCAAGCTACCAGATGGCGCTGATGTTCGGCGATAAGAAGGTCAAATGCGGCGATCAGAACAACGCCGACCTGTATAAAAAGCCGATGCTGGGCGTTGCGCTTTGCCTGCCGGAGACGATCGGCTCAACCACGGGCGGCATGGTGCTGTACACCGCCTGCGCAATGGGCAGGCAGCCCGCGTGCATGCTGTTTTCCAAGCCGATCGATTCTTTGGCCGCCTCCGGCGCGATTCTGGCCGCAAACTGGACGGACGCCGTCATGCCGGTAATCGACAACCTTGGTCAGGAATTTCTGGACTACGTGCGCGACGGGATGTCCATCACCGTGGAAGCGGACGGCACCGTCACAGTCGAGTAAGCGCCTGATCCTGACATCAGACATCATGTAAGGAGGAACGCCGTGAAAAAACAATACGAACCGCTGTTTACGCCGTGGAAGATCGGCAATGTAGAACTGAAAAACCGCATTGTCATGTGTTCGATGGGCGGCACATCCATCTTCGGCTGGATGGAACCGAACCACTTTGACCGGGAAGCCGCCAATTTCCTGCTGGAACGCGCACGCAACAACGTCGGGCTTATCCTGCCCGGCATCGCGCCGATCCGCGACACGATGGGCGGCCGCTGGCTGTATCAGAATCCGGGCAAATTTGAAAAGCTCAAGGCGTTCATGGAGGAATTCCATAAGACCGGCGCCAAACTCTTCATTCAGATTACCGCCGGCATGGGCCGCGCAATGGCCGTCAACGACATCATGGTCAAGATGTCGCAAAACAAGCTTCTGGGAACACTCGGCAAGCCGCTGTTCGACGTGGATTACCTGTGCGCCAGCGCGTCGGCCACGCCCAACCGCTGGGCAGACGGCGTGACGTCACGTCCGCTGACGGTCGAGGAAATTCACGAAATCATCGACGCATTTGCAAAGACAGCGAAGCTGTGCATGGATGCGGGTGTCGACGGCATCGAAGTACACGCCGTACATGAGGGCTATACGCTGGATCAGTTTGCGCTCAAATACACCAACCAGCGCACCGACGAATACGGCGGAAGCCTGGAAAACCGATATCGCTTTGCCGCCGAAATCGTGCGTGCGATTAAAGACACCTGCGGACAGGACTTCCCCGTCTCGCTGCGCTATTCGGTCGTTTCCAAGACAAAGGGCTTTCGTCAGGGCGCGCTGCCGGAAGAGACAGACTACGTCGAGGTTGGACGCGACATGGCGGAATCCGAGCTTGCCGCACGCTTTTTGCAGGACGCAGGCTATGATATGCTCAACTGCGACAACGGCACCTACGACGCCTGGTATTGGGCACATCCACCGGCGTATATGCCGCAGAACTGCAATCTTGATTATGTCAGCCATATTAAGAAATTCGTCGATATCCCGGTCGTATGTGCCGGCCGCATGACGCCGCAGGACGGCGCCGCTGCCATCGCGGACGGCCGCATCGACGCCATGGGCGTGGCACGGCAGTTTTTGACCGATCCGACATGGGTCACCAAGCTCATGGAGGACCGCGAGGAGGACATCAAGCCCTGCATCTGCTGCCATAACGCCTGCTTTACCATGGCGCGTTATGAAGGTTCGGCAAACGATCAGGATCTGTTTGACGCCATTCACATGGCGCGCTGCGCGCTCAATCCGCAGACCATGCAATCGCGCAAATACCGCGTCAAAAAGGCTGCCAGGCAAAAGCATATCGCCGTCATCGGCGGCGGCATCGGCGGCATGGAAAGCGCGCTGCTTCTGCACGCGCGCGGGCATCGCGTTTCCCTGTATGAAAAAAGCGACCGCCTGGGCGGCGTTTTCATCGCAGCCGCCGCACCGTCCTACAAAAACAAAGACCGCGAGCTGATCGACTGGTATCGCCGCCAGATTGCGCAATCGGGAATTGAAGTACATCTGAACACGGAAGTGCGCGATGTTGCCTCGCTTTCAGCCGACGAGATCGTCATATCGACAGGTGCATCCCCCAAACGGCCGCCAATTCCCGGCGTCGAACATGCCATGGACGCCACGGACTTTTTAAGCGGTGCGCCTACAGGACAGCGCGTCGTCATTGTCGGCGGCGGCCTGACCGGCTGCGAAATCGCCTACGATCTGATTTTAAAGGGCAAGACGCCCATTGTGGTGGAAATGCAGCAGGATCTGATCGTCGGACGCGGCATCTGCCTTGCCAACTCCTCGTTCCTGCGTGAAACACTGGCGCTGCACAAAGCGCCCGTCTATCTGCAAACGCAGGTGCGGCAGATCCGTCCCGACGGCGTCACGCTGTGCGACAAATCGGGAAAAACGTTCGATGTGCCGTGCGATACCGTGATTCTGTGCACGGGTTATACGCCCTCCCCGCTGGCCGCGCAGGGTCGGCGCGTGCATATCGTCGGCGATGCAAAGCGCGTCGGCAACCTTCGCACGGTCATCTGGCGCGCATGGGATGTGTGCATGAAGCTGTAACAGACAGGCATCGGCAAAGCGGTGGAATTTCCATGAAAATTCCACCGCTTTGTTTTTTTGCGCACATCCGCGCGGCAACGCCATACCCCCAATGCGCCGCCGCACGCACACGCTTTTTTACCACGCGCGCCGCACCGGTTTTCCGATGCGATCCGCGCAATCTCACACCTATTCTTCCCGCAGCTTGCGGCAGTACTGCGTGCACAGTTTATCCGTACACGCCGCGCACGTCAGCGCCACGTTCGTCTGATCCCAGAACCGCTCCGGATACATCATCACACACAGTTCCCACACAAGCCAGGCAACCGCCGAAAGCAAAACCAGCGAACCTGCATAAAAGCCGCCCATGAAGATCAGCGGCGAAAACATCATCAAATGATCCCAGTTAAAGATCCGGCACGTCGTGCAG
>JAHZHV010000039.1:4573-9080 GCA_019420085.1 Christensenella sp. | reverse complement strand
GCACCAAATCCCTGCGGCTTATCAAAGCGATAAAAATAGACCTCCGGCTGCCGATGCAGATGCGGAATATAACCGGACCAACGGCCGGGTTTATTGATCGTATCGCCCAGCACCATATTGGAGAAAGGCGCCGTTTGATAATCAAACATGGTACGCACCTTTCGATGCATCGTATCGTCCAGTACGCCATCACCCGTTACGGCAAGCATGATGGAATCCTTCGGGTAAAAACAGGTTTCATAGTCGCGCGCATTGCGCGTCTTTTGAACGAATACATCGCATCCGCCGGCAGAGGATACGCGCATCGTGTGTCCTTTTGCAAACAATACGCCAAAGGGCAAATCTTCATACGGATTGGTGCGTGTATCTTCCAGAGACTTTGACTCCGCTTCAAAGCGCGCATCGCCCTCGATTACCATCAAAGCGATTTCCTTTTCCGGGTCGCAGAAATCAAACTGCTGTCCCGCACCCAGGCGCAGCACACCCACATCCATCATCATTGCACGGCCATTGCCGTCCATCTCAATGATACTGTTGTATCCTTCGTCAATTCGATCGCAATACACAATCATCGTCTTCTACCTCCATACATTGATTCGATCTGCCATATTTTCAAAAACAAACGCATGTGCGCCGTTCTCAATACAGATTGTGATAAATCTGCGCATAGTCTTCCTGCGTCAGCGGCACGTAATTATTGTTTGTAAGACGGGTTTGCTGCGTCTGCACAATCTGTGCAAACGTCTCGCATTCCTGTATCTGCATCCCATACTCACGCAGCCGCTTTGCCGGTAAAACACGATTAAACAACGAGAAAATACGTTCATATACCTGCTGCGGTTCGCATTCCAGAATCGCGGCAAGCTGCCGGTTCAAGTCGGCGATCCGACCATCCGGCGCCTTTTGCATATACATGGCAAATACGCCGCGGAACATGGCATAATTGGATTCGCCATGCGGCACATGGTACTGACCCCCAAGCGGATAGCTCATCGCATGGACAGCCGCACATCCGGCATTTCCAAAGGCAATCCCTGCATAAGCAGCCGCTGTCAGAAAGTTCTCCGATTCGGCAAAACGCGCGTCATTTCCCTCCCGTTCCATACGCAGGTATCCCTGCAGGATCAAGCGCATCGCTTCCATTGAAAACAAACGGCTGTCGCGCGTAGCGCGTACGGAAAGATACGATTCAATTGCATGGACAAATGCATCTATGCTGCTGGTTGCAAAAAACTTAAGCGGAAGCGTATGCAAAAGCTCCGGGATCAGCACCGCATCATCGGCATACATCTGCACTGTTCCAAATCCTGCCTTCGTGCCGCGCGTTGTCAGTGCCAATGCTGCAAGCTGCGTCACCTCACTTCCGCACGTGGTAGGCACGGCCACAAGCGCCTTATCACGCGCAGGCTGAATTTTTCCGTCAACCAGATCCAATACGGGGGTACACGTACGAAGCGCTAAAAGCTTGGCCACATCCAACACAGATCCGCCGCCGACGGCTATGATCCGATTCACGTGCATGTCTTTGACATCTGCCGCGACCCGATCCACCATCGTGTCTGTCGGTTCGCCCTGACCATATTGCTCCAAAAATACCGTATCACACGCAAGCGACAGCGGTGCAAAATACGGTTCATAGATATACTCATTTGTAACCAGTAAGTCGCCCTTTTTCAAGTCAAACGCCTGCGCAAATTCCCTGCAGGTGTCAAAGCGGCAGATACGCGGATGAATCTCAAACGCCATACATTCATACCTTCCCCAACAAAATCTTAATCCATTTCCAGTGTATCACGCTTTTGCTCTTTTTCAAAGCAAAAAAGCGTCCTGCTGTCTGTAAAAACAGCGGAACGCTCTCTTGGGCGATTTGTCTACCAATCCTGCTGCGTTTCAGCATCCAGCATCCGCAGCACGCTGTGCACCGTTTCATAACCAAAGCCGCGCGCCGCCAGCGCCCGCGCAATTTTTGCCGCGCGTGGTCTTGGCTCCATATTCTCCGTGCGCTGCCACATTTTTTTCCCGAACATCAATGCAGCATCAAATTCGTCCTGCTCGTCGATCTTTTCTACCGCTTGACGTACCGTCTCATCCTGTACGCCACGCGCGCGCAGTTCCCAACGCGCTTTGCGCATACCCTGCCCTTTTCGCAGTGTGCTTTGCACAAAATCCTGCGCATACAGGGTATCATTCAAATACCCGATCCGCACAAGCCGCGCAACCGCATCCTCGGCCTCCGCCTCACCAAATCCACGCTGCAGGAGCGCACGATACATCTGCTGCACCGTGCGCGGCCGATACTCCAAAAGCGTCAGGCCGCGTTCAAACGCCGCCTCAGCACTAAAGTCCTGTTCAGCGGATTTTCTTGGGCTCATCGTACGCTACGCCAAAGGTATCCACCTGCATGCTGCGAATCACCGGCGCCTCCAACGGACGGTCACGGTGATCCGTGGGCAGTTTTCCAATGCGATGTACCACATCCAAACCGCTTACAACCTTGCCAAACGCCGCATAGCTGCCGTCAAGATGCGGCGCGTCAGCCACCATAATAAAAAACTGGGAACCAGCCGAATCCGGCATCATGCTGCGTGCCATCGACAACACACCGTCAGTATGCTTCAGATTATTCGCAAACCCATTTTGCGCAAACTCACCGCGAATGGACCAGCCAGGGCCGCCCATGCCTGTTCCGTTGGGACAACCACCCTGAATCATAAATCCATCGATTACGCGATGAAAAATCAATCCATCATAAAAACCATTCTGAACCAGATGGATAAAGTTACGCACGGTTTCCGGCGCGACATCCGGATACAGTTCCATTTCCACACGCCCGCCGTCGGCCATGCACATCGTTACGATTGGGTTGGGCACGCCCGCCGTGGGACGCATGCCCGCAGAAGCGGGCGCTTTTGCACATTGCTGCGTCATATTCCTCTTCATTCCTTTCATCGTACCAGGCTTTAAAATCCATATCATACAGATCCATTCACTGAATCTGCCTGCAAGACCATTATACGCAATCCATGGCGGCAATACAATCGTCGCCATCATTCGGCCGTCAAATATATCAATCGGTGCAATCACCTTTCACACTGCAATTGGATGCCCCGATTTTCTGCACGACACCGATCAACTGGCCGGACAATACCACCGTTACAAGTGACAATGCCAGATGCTTCCATCCAAGATACGATGCAGAAAGCGTCAGCACAAGCAAATCACTTGCAAGGTAAATCCACCGAATGTCACAGTGAATCATGTGACGCAGCGCCATTGCCAGCGCATCATCTCCGCCGGGAGCACCACCTGCGCGCACGCAAAGTCCTACCCCCACACCCACGAATACTGCGCCCGCAATCGCAGCGACCCCCGGATGCTGCGCAAGCTGCGGCCAAAGCGGCGGAAACTGTTCAATCACCGCATAAAAAACAGAAAAACTGCCGGCACTGACAATTGAATAGGCAACAAACGATCTGCCAAGAAGGCGCCAGGCAAACAGGTAGCACGCCGCATTGAGAAGCAGTCCGGAAATTGCCGGCGATACGTGCAGCCAATGATGCAGTAATAACGTCATCCCCAAAACGCCGCCTTCCGTCACGCCGGAAAGTGCGTGGATATTGTATAATCCAAACGCTAAAATTGCGCTGCCTATCACACACAGCACAACCGACTTTATTTCAAGGTGCGTCAAAATGCCACCCACGTTAAACCATGTCCGCTGTCTTTCATTTCGCAAGATGATCCGCCTCCGCCTTCAGGAAATCTGTATAGCATTGCATCGCCAGGATAAACTGCGGACCGCAGACCTGAAGCGTCCGCTCCATCGCAGCATTTTCAACCCGGTAGAAATCCTGCAATGCCGCATCTGCATATTTTCTTCCCGCTTCTGTCAGCGACAGCAGCTTTTCCCTGCCATCCGGCCCTGCTGAAGACTGCACATATCCGGCATGGATGCATTCCTTTACCACGGTATTGATCGTCGTTTTGGGGATGATCCATTCCTGACAGATCTGCCTCTGCGTGCGCGCTCTGCCGTCATCCAACGCAAAAAGCAAAGACAGCGTATTGACCTTCATGCCGCTTTTGCGCGCCAGATGATACCAGATCCCATCGATGCGATTGACACAGATCATCAATTCCCGAACACTTTGCCGCGTTTGCAGTTGCACCATATCTCACCTCCGTCTAAATAGTACGTATTCGTACCATATAAATGTAATACGAATTCGTACCATTTGTCAAGTATGTACAAGATACATAAAAAAGAGACCCTGCCCGGCAAGGTCTCTTTCATGATATTCTGTTTCTCATCAGTCCAGCGGCACAAACACAACATTGGAAGGAAGCTGTTGTAATCCCTCAGACATGCGCGCCTGCTGCACGCCCATCGCCACAGCCGATGCAAGAAGCAATGCCACTGCCGTTACGATCACAGTCGCAACCACTCTGCGCTGCCACTGAAGTTTGCGCCGAATGGCACAACCACGATCGGGAACCCGCATGGGCT
>JAHZHV010000039.1:0-4563 GCA_019420085.1 Christensenella sp. | reverse complement strand
ATACTCGATTCTCTGCATCGTGTCACATTCCTTCCACCTGGCAGTCTGGCCGCCGCATCTTTTGCATTATACCATACAATTGCGAAAGTCAACATATTTTTGTGAAAAAAGATATCCAAAACATTCGCTTTTTTCACAAACCTCATACAACCCACTAAAAAGCAGCCGTTAACCGTTCAAAATCTGATGCGCCTGCTTCAGTTTTTCGATAATCGGCAATCCCTGCGGGCAGCTGCGCTGGCACTTACCGCAGCCAAGGCAATGACTTGCATCGCTGCCTGCCGCAATCTCATCCGCATAGTGCTCCCGTGAACGCGTGTAATTGCCGGCCAGCGCGCCATCGTTCATGTGCCGAAAGATACCGGGAATATTCACGCCGCCGGGACATGGCATGCAATAGCCGCAGGCCGTGCACTGAATGAACATCTTTTCGTTGTATTCCGCGCGCACTTTGGCAATCAGTTCTCTCTGTGCATCATCCAGGCACCCCTGTCCAAAATCGGGTGCAGAAAAGATGTCAATGGATTGCTGCATCTGCTGCATGCTGGAAGAACCGCTTAAAATCACGTTGATGCCTTCCATATCTGCCAGATAACGGAAGGCCCACTCCACCGGGGAACGCTTGATCGGATAGCTGTCCCAAAGCTGTGCAATTTTCTCATTCCCCGCAAAGGCAAGCTTGCCGCCTTTGAGCGGCTCCATGATTGAACAGGGAATCCCGCGACTGCGTAAAAGTGCAAGTCCGCGCACCCCCGCCTGATAATCCGCATCCAGAAAATTCAGCTGAATCTGCACCAGTTCCCAGTCAAACGCATCCAGTATTTCACAGAACACATCATAGGAATCATGAAACGAAAAGCCGATATGACGAATTTTTCCGGCTTCCTTGGCTTTCTGCAGTATTTCAAGCACACCCATCTTCTTGGTATGCTCCCATTTTTCCCGATCCAGTGCATGAACCAGGTAAAAGTCTATGGCATCCGTCTGCAGTTTTTCCAGCTGCTCATCCAAAATGCGCATGACGTCCGCGGGCTCCTTCACCAGCCATACGGGCAGTTTTGTCGTCAGCGCCACGCGCTGCCGGTATCCATCCTGAAGCGCCAAACCAACAACCGTCTCGCTTTCGCCGCCGTGGTAAGGATACGCCGTGTCCACATACGTCACACCGGAGTCGATCGCATGACGAATCATCGCGATACAGGCCTGGCGATCCATACATGTCCTGCCATCCACAACGTGCGTGGGCATACGCATCGTACCCAGTCCAAACAGCGAACATTGCCGCTGAAGCGGTGCAAAATATCTTGTCTGCATGATTCAATTCCTCCGATTGCAATTTTTTGTGCCGCAGCAAACGGCCCGAACTTATGTTTCGGCTTTTATTATATCAGATTTCTGTGTACGCCTGCGCAGCTTTTCGTCATTTTTTTGCAGTTTTGTTTCCAATCCCCATATCTTGTGTCAGATTATGCTTCAAGGGGGCTTGTTTTGTTTTTTGTACAGGAAAAGGTTTACATTTACCATAAAAAAAGGTATCCTGTTAGAGAAGAAAAGCTGCAACCGCATGCGGCGGGATACGCGCTTTTTGGTATCGCAGTAAGGAGAGTTGCAAATGCGCAACGAAATTTTAGATCTACTCATTCGCAATGCGCAGCAGTACGTCAGCGGACAGGCCATGTGCCAACAGTTTGGCGTCACGCGCGCTGCGATCTGGAAGCACATTAAGGCATTGCAGGCGCAAGGGTACGAAATCATTGCCTCAACCAAAAAGGGATATTGTCTGGTCGGCCTGCCGGATCGCGTCACGCCTGAGCTGCTTTTGCGCGGCATGTATACAGAGTCTTTCGGACAGAATATTCGCTATGAAGAACAGCTGGACTCCACAAATCGTCTTGCCAAAGAGCTGGCCGATGCAGGCGAAGAAGAGGGCACACTCGTAATCTGCGAAACGCAGACGCAGGGCCGCGGACGTCTGGGTCGCCAGTGGCATTCGGCACCTGCGGGCGGCGTTTACATGTCTTTGATTCTGCGGCCGCCGCTGCAGGCGCAGGCTGCGCTGCCGCTGACAATGTTGACCGCACTGGCTGTGCGTGATGCCATCAGTCAGATTGCAGGCATGGAGGCCATGATTAAGTGGCCCAATGACATTCTCTTAAACGGCAAGAAGGTTTGCGGGATCTTGACCGAGCTTTCCGTCTCACCAGAAGGCGCGGTGCGCTGGGTGATTCCCGGCATCGGCGTCAATGTCAATCTGCATGCGGTTGATTTTCCTGCGCCGTTGCGGGATATCGCCACCTCACTTTCCATCGAGCGCGGGCTGGACTGCTCCCGGCTGGAATTGGTGCGTGCAATCTGCTACCAGATGGAAACATTATATCAGGACTTTATCAGCTGCGGCGGCGATGCACAGGTATTCCTGCCGCGCTACAAGGTGTATTCGGCAACTTTGCTGCGGCGCATCCGTCTTTTTCTGGGCCAGGAACAGCTGGAGGGCACCGCGGAAGATTTCGATTCCGACGGCGCATTGCTGCTGCGTACCGATGACGGCACATTGCGGCGTATCTTCACCGGCGAGGTGACCAGTCATACACCGCAGCAATACAGCGACGATTTTGCCGCAGGGGGTGACGACGAATGAAGGTTCTTTTTCCCGACCAGATGCGTGCCATCGACGCACAATCTGTAGAGTTGGGCGCAACTGTACTTCAATTGATGGAAAATTCCGCCATTCAGCTTTCGCGTGTCATCTGTGACGCGGTCACCGAGGGAGAAATCGCGCTATTCTGCGGCCGCGGCAATAACGGCGGCGATGCGCTTGCCGCTGCGCGCCTGCTGCATGAAGCGGGGCGCGATGTACGCGCTGTCATTCTTGCGCCGGGAGACAGCATGCTCAGCGAAGCTTCGCGGGAAAATGCGCGCAAATTGATGGGATTGCATGTACCGATGCATTTCATCGATGGTGAAGATGCATGGAATGAAGCAAAAATTTTATGCAGCGACGCAGTACTGTGTGTCGACGCGCTTTTGGGTACGGGACTGTCCCGTGCACCCGAAGGATTGTTTCTGGAAGCAATTCATTATCTGAATGCGCACTCGGCGCAAATTTTCAGTGTGGACGTGCCTTCCGGTATCAATGCCGAAACCGGAGAGGTGCCCGGCGAAGCGGTACGCGCCGATCTTACGGTATGTCTGCACCTGCCCAAAATCGGACAATTGCTGTATCCCGGTCGCTCATACTGCGGCGCCATTCGTGTGGCGGACATCGGCATTGACGCATCTTTAACGCCGCCCGATGCGGCAGAAGTACTTTGGCATGAGGACGTGCAGTCACTTCTTCCCCAGCGGGATGACAATGCACATAAGGGAAACTTTGGACACACGCTGATCTTCGGCGGTTCTCGTGGCATGGCAGGCGCGGGAGAGCTTGCCGCCCGTGCATGCATGCGTGCAGGCGCAGGGAAAACCACACTTGCATGTCCGCAGGGGCTTTTAAACACTTATATGGCAAAACTGACGGAAGTCATGATCCATCCGATGCCCGACGACGGGCAGGGAATGCTGGGCAGGCACGCCGTCTCTACGCTCTCAACATTGCTCTCTGACAAAACGGCCGTTGCCATTGGTCCCGGATGGGGACGCGGCATGGATCTTTCTGCCATCATCCAGGCAATTCTTGCCCAAACACATGCACCGACCGTCATCGATGCAGATGGCATCATCGCACTGAGCAAGCTGCCCGATTACCGGCGCAAACTGCCCCGGGATACGATTCTGACACCGCATCCCGGCGAAATGTCGCGACTGACCTCAATCGATATTTCGGAAATTCTGAAAAACCCGCTGCGGCATGCACGCGATCTTTCACGTCGTACCGGCAGTATCGTTCTGCTCAAAGGCGGCTGTACAATCATTGCCGCGCCTGACGGCCGTATGACGCTGAATGCTACTGGAAACAGCGGCATGGCCACCGCAGGCAGCGGTGATGTTCTCACGGGCATCATTGCCGCACTGCTTTCCCAGGGATTGAACGCTTACGACGCCGCGCGTGTCGGTGCGTTTGTTCATGGCCGCGCCGGCGACCTTGCCGCAGAAAAACGCGGACGCATGGGACTGATTGCAAGCGACCTGATTGCGTTCCTTCCGGATGTATGGCTTGAACTGGGACGATAAATATCTCTATCTCTGCATTTTGTTCTGAGCCTGATATTCCGCCCCTCCGGCGGGCGGTCGATCGTCGTATCGGCCGTCCGCGTTTTTTTCACATTCTGCTGTCTTTGTTCATATATTTCATAGCAGACGGATGTTGCGTGGACTTCCATTTTGTCCACGCCTTCCGAATCTGCTGCACGGTACAGATATCATCTGTACCGTCAACGGGGAGAAAAAGCATGCCAAACATGCCGCAAGTTCGACGCGGCGAAATCTATTTCGCCGATCTTTCTCCCGTCGTTGGCAGCGAACAGGGCGGCGGACGCCCCGTATTGATTCTGCAAAACGATCTTGCCAATCGACACAGCCCCACTGTGATTGCCGCAACGTTCACCTCCAGAACCGACAAACCGC
>JAHZHV010000038.1 GCA_019420085.1 Christensenella sp. | reverse complement strand
CCGCAGAAAAGTCGTGCGGATAGCGTGGTTTTTCATCCTGTTGACTGCGTGACAGATCGGCTTCCGCAGGGAAGTCGCGTTGATAACGCGACTTTTCATCATGTTGATAACGCGACATATCGCCATCCATGGGGAAGTCGTGCTGATAACGCGACTTTTGATCCTGCTCGCAGCGCGACAGATCGGCTTCCGCAGGGAAGTCACGCTGATAACGCGACTTCTTCTCATACTGATGACGCGATATTTCGTCATCCGCAGGGAAGTCGTGTTGATAACGCGACTTTTTATCCTGCTCACGGCGCGATAAACCTGCATCCGCAGAAAAGTCATGCAGATAGCCGGATTTTTGATCCTGTTGATACCGCGATGCGGGAGCCGCTTTTTGATGCGGCGGCGCGCTACGCAGTTCTTCCTGCGTGATGCGGGGCATGCGCACGGTATAGGACGGCGCGTCGATGATGCGCGGCGCAGTGTCCGCATCGTCAAAGATGGGCGGCCGGTATCGTTTTTGTTTGGAAGAAGCGCTTTTATCTGCCATGAAATGCCTCCGGATCGCGCGGTGCGCGCGGCGTTTTTTACATTGTCTGTGCGGGTTTGTCCACTCCAATATATGAATGGAATCTGCGCTGCATGCGCAATTTTTAAGGTATGAAACCGCAGCTTGGGGCGAATGCTATGGTCGGAGGTGTATGAACCAATGAATCAAAACCATTCACAGGATCCGCCGCATGACGCGGGCGCAAAAAATAAATTGTGGCGTCTGCTGCGTCTGAACGTGCGCAAGCACGCCAAGCGGCGCAGACTCAATGCCGTAGACAAGCAGGGCGTGGCGTTTATTCTGACGCTGGCCGTGGGCGTGATCGGCGTGACGGCGGCATGGGGAACGGGGCAGCTGCGGCGCAATACGCAGGCGCAGCTGGAGGACCGGCTGCAAAACGCATCCATTTCCCAGGAGGAACCCGCCCAGGAGACGTTTGAGGACGACGTCTATGAAGCGACACCATCGCCCTCGCCGTCCCCCTCACAGGAACCCCGGCAGGAGGAAACCACGGGTGCGGCGTCTGTTTCGGATACGCTGTCTCTGTTTCAGGACCCGGTAGACGGGCAGATCGTATGCGGTTTTTCCGTCGACAGGCTCCTGTATAACGAGACGCTCAACGAATGGCGCACGCACAACGGCATCGATTACGCGGCCGAAGAAGGCACTGCGGTGACGGCGGCGCTGGACGGCGTTGTGGAGAAGATCGAAGAAGATCCGCTTCTTGGCAACTGCGTGACGCTGTCGCACGATTCCGGCGTAAAAACGCTGTACGCGGGACTTGCGGCCTTTGCCGACGGCCTTGTGGAAGGCACGAAGCTTTCGCGCGGCGACATGGTCGGAACACTTGGCGCGACGGCTTCGTTTGAGGCGCATCTTGGACCGCATCTGCACTTTGAAATCACCACGCCGCAGGGGCATGTCGATCCGCATGCCTGAGCGGGCGTATCACTAAGACGCATGTCCATGCCATTATATCATATGGGCAGGACGCCGTCATGTACGCAGCATCCCGCGACACGGCTTTTCATACGGGTAAAAGCCGTGTCATTTTTGTCTGTGCGCGGGGAAGGAAAAACGTGCGGCGGCGGCGTATTACTCCTATTACAGAAAAAAACAGGAGGTATGCAATGCAGGTTGGAATTTGTCTGAATATGGTTGCGCGCGACGGGCTCGGCATGCCGCATCTGCCCGAGGCGGCCGCGTGCGGGTTTGACTTTGTGGAGCTTTCCGCGATGCAGGTTATGCGCCTTGACCGGCAGGAATTTACGCGCCAGGTCTGCCGCCCGATGCAGGACGGCGGCATACCGTGCCGCGCGATGAACGCTTTTTGCGGCACGGAATTTCGCTTTGCCGACCCCGGCGATGCCGCGCGGGTGCTTTCCTATACGCAGGAACTGCTCGACCGCGCCGCGGCGCTTGGCGCGCGCGTCGTTGTCATCGGCGCGGGCGTGGCGCGCAGCGTCGCGCCGGGCGAATCGGTGCAGGCGGCATGCGCGCAGATGACGGCGCTGTTTTGCCGGATGGCCGAACTTGCCGCGCCCTATGGCGTGACGCTTGCGCTGGAGGGGCTTAACCGCCAGGAGACGAACATGTACGACTGCATGCCGCGCGTGATCGCGCAGGTTGAAGCCTGTGCGCATCCGAATCTGGGCGCGCTGGTGGATTACTTCCACTTTTCCCTTGGCAATGAATCGCCGCAGATCCTGCCGGCGATGGCGCCGCAGATCCGGCATGTGCATCTTGCGCGCGTGCTTTCGCGCCGGCTGCCCTGCGATGTGCGCGAGGATGCGGGATATGTGCCGTTTTTGCGCGCGCTTGGCATGGGCGGCTACGACGGCGCGCTGAGCCTGGAGGCAACCTGCGCTCCCGGCGCATTCCAGCCGCAGGCGGTGCAGGCGCTGTCCGTCGTGCGGTCGCTGTGCGCCGAAGCGGGTCTGTAAAAAATCGATGCGCGAGATAACAACGGCGCGGTGATTTGCCAAAACAGGCGCGCGCACCTTA
>JAHZHV010000037.1:303-4384 GCA_019420085.1 Christensenella sp. | reverse complement strand
GCCTTCGCCATGGCGGTGTTCTTTCGCGGCATGACGCCGCCGGAAATTTCAGCGCTGACACAGGCCATGGCCGATTCCGGAGAACGAATCGATCTTAGCGAGTTTTCTGCAATGACCTGCGATAAGCACAGTACGGGCGGCGTCGGAGACAAGACGACGCTGATCGTTGTACCGGCCGCAGCGGCGCTTGGAGCGAAGATGGCGCAGATGACGGGCCGCGGCCTTGGCCATACAGGCGGTACGACGGATAAACTTGAGGTCTTTGACGGCTATCAAAGCGAAGTTTCGCCGGCACGCTATGTGGAACTGATCCGGGAAACGGGAATTGCCGTCGTCGGGCAAAACGATGCGTTTGTGCCGGCGGACAAAAAACTGTACGCACTGCGGGATGTTACGGCGACGGTCGACAGTCTTGCGCTGATTGCTTCCAGCATTATGAGCAAGAAAATTGCCGCAGGTTCGCATAACATTGTTTTGGATGTAAAGACGGGCAGCGGCGCATTTATGCGTGAATATGAGGATTCGCTTGCTCTGGCGCGTACGATGATGCGCATCGGCAGGGACTGCGGCAGAAACGTGCGGGCGGTGATCACGGATATGGATCAGCCGCTTGGAAATGCAGTCGGCAACAGCAACGAGGTGATCGAGTGCATTGAAATTATGCGCGGACAGCGGCGCGGCGATGTATATGAAGTCAGCTGTGTGCTTGCAGCCCAGCTGCTTTGCATGTGTTTCGGCTGGCAGCAGGATGAAGCGCTTGCGCGTGTGCGCCAGGTGATTGCAAACGGCGCGGCGCTTGAAAAATTCCGCCAGTGGATTGGTTCCCATGGCGGGGATACACGTTATATTGACGAGCCGGAACGCTTCAAAAAGCCCGATGTTCAACGGGATCTTTGCGCATGGCGCGACGGCTGGATTACGGGGATGGATTGTGAACGCGTCGGCGCATCGGCAGTTGCCCTGGGGGCGGGCCGCGCAACGAAGGGCGATACAATCGATCCGGCGGCAGGATTGTATTTCCTGAAAAAAACAGGGGATGCCGTGCGAAAGGGTGAGCCGATTGTACGCCTTGGCGCGGCCGATACCCAAAAACTGGATGAAGCGCAGCAGATGCTGCGTGCCGCCATTTTCATCGGCGATGAAAAAAAGGCGCCGCGTCCGCTGATTCACTGTATTTTGGAACAGGCCGAATGAATTATGAATCGAGGGCAGATAACACGATGGAGGAACGATCTGCATGATTGACCAGCACTACTTGCAGCTTTTAAGTCAAAGCTATCCGACGGCAGCGGACGTGCGTTCGCATATTATCCGTCTCAGGGCGATTTTAAGCCTTCCCAAGGGAACGGAGTATTTCTTCAGCGATCTGGCGTCATTCACGACACATTGGATACGCTTTTTTCCGTGACCCTTACGCCGGATGAACGGGCGGAGCTTGCGCGGTTGATTTATTATCCGTATGATTTCATTACGGAGGAACTGAAAAACGACGCCGAAAAGTGGAAGATGTACAGCCGCGTAAATATGTATCGTTTAATTCATGTGCTGCACGTCATCTGCGCCAATTACACGCACTCTCATGTTGCGCAGCAGCTGCCGCGCCAGTATGCAACGCTGCTTGACGAAATGATCTTTACCGACCGCAAAAGCAAGCCCGATTATATTGAAGCGCTGGTATCGGCTTCGGTGGAGACGGGGATTGCGGGCGAATTGATCTGCGCCATGTGCGAACTGATCCAGCAGCTGATGATTGACCGGCTGCATATCATCGGCGATATTTTTGACAGAGGCCCCCGCGCGGACTTGATATTGGACAAACTGATGGATTTCCACGACGTCGATATTCAATGGGGCAATCACGATCTTTGCTACCTTGGCGCGGCGTCCGGGTGCTATGCGCTGATTGCCAATGCGATTCGCGTGTCAATCAGCTATAATAATTTTGACTTTCTGCAGGATGGTTACGGTATCAATCTGCGCGCGCTTGCCACGTTTGCCGCACAGGTTTATGCCGACGATGCGTGCCTGCGCTTTTATCCGCACTTAATCAACAGCAATAAATACGACAAGGTTGATATTGATCTTGCCGCAAAAATGCACAAGGCGATTGCTGTGATTCAATTCAAGCTGGAAGGCCAGACGATTCTGCGGCATCCGGAGTATGCGATGCAGGATCGCGTTGTGCTGCAGAACGTTGATTTTGAACATGGAACGATTACGCTCGATGGCGCGACATATCCGCTTACCGATACCAATTTCCCAACAGTTGATCCACGCGATCCGCTGGCGCTGACACCGGAAGAAGATGAACTGATGTATGCGCTTGCCTCCAGCTTCCGGCATAGCGAACGGTTTCACAAACATGCGCGTTTTCTGCTTTCACACGGCTCGATGTATAAACGCATCGACAATAACCTTCTGTACCACGGCTGCGTGCTGATGGACGAAGATGGCGCTTTAACAGGATTTACACCGCTGGAAGGTGCACCCAAGGGCAAAGCCTGTTTTGACGCGATTGATCAGATCGTGCGCCGCGCGTATTTTGCGCCGTCGCTGACGCGTGAAAAGCACGATGCGCGCGACATGGTCTGGTATTTGACATGCGGACCGATGTCGCCCGTATTTGCAAAGGATAAGATGACGACGTTTGAGCGGTATTTTATTGATGATGCGCATGCCTGCCATGAAACGCTGAATCACTATTATCAGCTCATTGAGCAGCCCAAGGTGTGTGAGATGATTCTTGCAGAGTTTGGACTTGATCCCAAAAGCTCGCATATTATCAACGGGCATGTGCCGGTTCGTCTGAAACAGGGGGAAAGCCCGGTCAAAAGCGGCGGTCGGCTGTACATCATCGACGGAGGATTATCCAAGGCCTATCAGCAGGTAACGGGCATTGGCGGCTACACATTCATTGAGCATTGTGATTATGTGGCATTTGCCGAGCACGCCGCCTATGACGGGGCTGACGAACGGTATTTTCAATCGTCTCCCAAGATCAGGATTGTGGAGCGGATGCCGCGGCGCATGCGCATCCGTGATACCCGTCAGGGCGAACAGCTGCAGGCGATGATTGATGAACTGGAAGAATTGCTGGCGGCTTATGAAAGCGGCACGATCCACGAACAGGCGGCACAGCCGCTGTAAAAAGAATGCTTGCAACCATAGTGTTGCGGTGATATAATAGCTGTTGTTTACAGGCTGTGATGGGGAAGAAAGGCGCCCGAAAGACTTGCAGGAAAAAGAGACGCTGTGCCGCGGCTGAAAGCGCAGTGCGTTGCAAAAGGGTCCTTGCGTTCGCCCCGGAGCTCACGGTTGAAACGATGCTGTATCGCAAGTAGACCGCTGCGGCCGGCCGCCGTTATCGGGCCGACGGGTGATAGGCCCGGTTGAAGTGCCCGCATCCAATGCGGGAATGTGGGTGGTACCGCGGATTTTGCAGAAAAACAGATTCGTCCCTTTGGCAAGACGCCAGGGGGACGTTTTTTTGTAAAAGACGCCGCTTGCATATCTTCGATCAAACAGACTTGAGGAATTTGAAAAAAGGAGCAAAAGCACAATGAACGACAACAAGCTGCAACAGATACAGCGCGAGGCGCTCGAAGCGCTTGCGGCATGCCAGGATTCCGCGCAGGTGGAAAAAATCCGCGTCGGCGTGCTGGGGAAAAAGGGTGAACTGACGGCGCTGATGCGCGGCATGGGTCAGCTGCCCAAAGAGGAGCGCCCGGCATTTGGCCAGATGGTAAACGACGCGCGGCGTGTGATCGAGGATGCGCTTGAAAAGCGCCTTGGCGTGCTTCGCGCAAGCGAGCAGGCTGCACGGTTGGAAGCAGAACGAATTGACGTGACGGAGCCGGCGGCGCCGATTGCGCATGGAAGTCTGCATCCGCTGACACAGGTACAGGAAAAGCTGGAGGAGATCTTTATTGCGCTTGGGTTCAGCGTTGCCGACGGGCCGGAAGTGGAGCTGGATCACTATAATTTCGAATTGATGAACATTCCCAAGGATCATCCGGCGCGCGATATGCAGGACAGCTTCTATTTCAGCCCCAATCTGCTGCTTCGCACGCATACTTCGCCT
>JAHZHV010000037.1:0-293 GCA_019420085.1 Christensenella sp. | reverse complement strand
TGACGACGCACAAGCCGCCGATTCGCATTATTTGCCCGGGCCGTGTTTATCGCTGCGATGAGGTGGACGCTACCCACTCGCCCGTATTCCACCAGATGGAGGGCCTTGTCGTAGATAAGGGCGTGCGCATGAGCGATTTGAAGGGAACGCTGGATGAATTTGCCAAGCGATTGTACGGCCCCGAAACGCGTACGCGTTTCCGCCCCAGCTTCTTCCCGTTTACGGAGCCCAGCGCAGAGGTTGATCTTACGTGCGCGATGTGCGGTGGAAAGGGCTGCCGCGTGTGCAAAGGC
>JAHZHV010000036.1 GCA_019420085.1 Christensenella sp. | reverse complement strand
CCGAGTATATCTTCGGCGCCTGGACAAAATGGCCCGTGCGCATCATCTGGGTTGTCATGATCTTTATCGGGTCTTTGACAACGCTCGGCCTTGCCTGGGATCTTGCCGATACCTGCAACGGACTTATGATCCTGCCAAACCTCATCGGCCTTGTATTGCTCAGCAATCAGGTCATCCGCATGAAGAAGGAATATTTTTCCAGGGAATTGTCGCTTGAACGCGCACAGCGTCTTGCAAAAAAAGCAAAATAAGCGTATACTAAATATCGGTTTTGAACGGGCGCTTTGCGGTATTTTCCGCAGGGCGCCTATTTTTTCCAGTGCGCGGCGATTCCGCCTGCATATTTTTCTCAATTAAGGATGTGAGGGCATCTGAACGCGACCATATATCCTTCCTCTTTGAACGGAACCATTGACGTTCCCGCCTGCGCTTCCATCCTCCAGCGGCAGCTGATGGCGGGCGTGCTTTGCGATGCGCAAACCGTGCTGGATGCGGGCGACTGCAGCGCGGATACGCGCGCGCTGATTGCCTGCTTAAACGCGATGGGACACCGCATTACACAGCAGGAACGCACAATTTTAATCCAACCGCATGAGACGCTTTGTGCAGAACAACTGCATCTTTCCTGTGCCGGCAGTCCGGTTGTACTGGATTTTCTTTTGCCCTGCGCACAGAACGCGACGCTGGAGCACCTGCCTGTGCTTGCGCCCGGCGCATTGCAGACGCGCGCGCGCATCCTTCGCGCGCACGGTCTTTCCCTGCAGCGGGACGGCGACGCGCTTCGGCTCTGCGGACAGTTAAAAAGCGGCGTCTATTCCTTTGGCGTAACCACCTGCGTGCGGCTGGTTTCCTCCATGCTGTACACGCTTGCCCGGCGCGACGGCGTCAGCATGATTACGCTGGGCACGCGCGCGCAGGGCATGCGCCCCTATCTTGATATGACGGCGCGCGTGCTGTCGGATTTCGGCGTGCGGATTCTGCCCGGGCACAACGGTTACGTCGTCTACGGCAATCAGGTCTACCGCTCGCCCGGCCGCTGCGATGCGGAGGGCGACTGGAGCTGCGCGGCGCTTTGGTATGCCGCGCGCAGCATGGGACACGATGTTACCGTGACAAATATCCGGGAAACGTCGCTGCAAAGTGAACGCGCAATACTGGAGCTTCTGCCCCGCCTTGGCGGCATTGTGCCGTTGCGCGGACGGCTGCAGCTTCTGCCCGCACTTTGCGCCGCAGCCGCCGTGCATGAGGGCGTCAGCATTCTGCGCGGCGTTCCGGCGCAGGAAGACCCCCGTGCAGGCGCCATTGCAAAGGCGCTGCGCGCAATGGGCGTGACGGTGGACTGCTATGACGAGGCGATGTGCATTCGCGGCGGTGTGTTCGCAGGCGATGCAACCATCGATTGCCGCTATGACAGCCGCCTTGCCATGGCAATTGCACTTTGTGCCACGCGCGCAAAAGCGCCCGTCGTCATTACGCACGCCGAAGCGGTTGAGCGAACCGATCCGCAGTTTTTCCATCGAATGGAACGCCTGGGCGGAAAAATCCGTCTGAACGATGAGATATGATCTGAACGATTGAGGGGGTAATCTTATGGAACTGGAACAGATCCGCATGCAGATTAACGAGGTTGACGACCGCATCGCGCAGCTTTTCTGCCAGCGCATGCAGCTTTGCAGCGACGTCGCCGCTTACAAGCACGCCAACGACCTTCGCATTCGCGACTGTGCGCGCGACGAAGTGATCTATGCGCGGGTATGCGACGCCGTTCCCCCGCATCTTCGGCAATACGTCCGGCAGCTTTATCAGACGATGCTGGAAATCAGCCGCGAATATCAACGCGAAGTGATGATCCAGACGGATGAAACCGAGGCGCTGCATGGCGCGCGGGAACAGGACGCGCAGCCGGCTACGCGCTGAGGGCCTCCGCCGCCCGTAAAAACGCCATATGTACAGCAAACGCCGTCGCAATCTTTTTCGAGATTGCGGCGGCGTCTGTTTATACCCGTTTCGCCGTTCATTGCAGGCTGCGATAGTATAATCCACCCGTATACGCGCCCTGCGGCGGCGCGCCGTCAAGATAGCGGGTAAGCAGCGTTTGCACCTGATCGCGCGTCTCCGTGGTAAAGTACAAAAGCTCATAATCCACCGCCGCACGGCGCCGGTGCGCCACATACAGCGCTTCTGCGTTAAACAGCGTCGTATAACGCCGCTTTGTACAGGCAAGCGCAAAACGCCGTCCCGTGCGGTCCGTCATTTCCGCCGTGCCGTCGCAGTCGCCGCAGCCGTTTTCTCCGCGCGCCGGACAGGCGCGCATGCGCATCAGCGGCAGGTATCCGTATCCGATCAGTCCGCGCGGCAAATCCGTCTGCAGCGCCGCAATCTGCCGCATGGAGATTTCAAAGGAAACCAGCGCGTCGCAAAGGCCCTGTTCGGCATAGAACGCCATCGCCCGCGTGTTGGCGATGTTCAGCCCCCAGCCGCCGTGCACGCGCAGTCCCATCTGCCGTGCAAGGAAAATGGCGTAGATATTGTTTGCCATCACATCCGTCACGCCCTGTTTTACACAGGATGCAAGCCGCGCCGCAAGCGCCGGCGCGTCGTCCGGGAAACACAGGCTCGGCAGCTCCGCGATCAGCTTATCGCCCAGCTGCTGCACGCACTGCGGATGCAGGAAGATTTCCTCCAGCGGCAGGATGACTTTGGAATAGGCCGATACGCCGCACATCTGCGCCGTG
This sequence comes from Christensenella sp., assembly GCA_019420085.1. GTDB lineage: Bacteria > Bacillota > Clostridia > Christensenellales > Maliibacteriaceae > RGIG9107. Next base: position 6,895 of record JAHZHV010000036.1, on the reverse strand, counting down.
CCGGCAAACCGCGCCCAAAGCGCCGCCCGCTGCGGCGGACAATACGGCTGCGGCGCGCAGGGCGTCCACGCCGCCGCCTCGTGCGGTTTGACCGTCTCCAGTTTCTGCAAAAGCGCCTGCGTACCCTCGCGGCGCATGGCGTTGCACGCGCTTGCCGCAAGCGCCAGATCGGGCGCAATGTGCCCGTCAAGCCTCTGCAGATAAAACGGCGTGCCGCCCAGTTTCTCCAAACTGCGGCGCACGTCCTGCATCCCGGTCGGACGGTTTTTTGCCTTCTGCGGCGCGGGACCCGTCACCGTCACGGACGCATCCCCCGCACGAAGAATCAGCGACGTCCCCGCTTCGTCCATGGCAAACGACGCCTCCAGCGCCACGCGCGGCGTCTCCGCACGATACAGCGCCGCATAGCGGGAAAGCGCCGGTTCTGCGGCCGTCACATCCTCGCGCGTGCGGTACCCGAACATGGCGCGGTCCCGCTTCCCTGTCAGGTAGCCGTCCGTAAAGCCGCTGCGGGAAAACACGGCGCGCAGTCCCTGCGCATCATACGGCTCGCCGCGAAGCGATGCCCGGCACGCCGTCACCGCCGCCGCCACGTACTCCGGACGCTTCATGCGCCCCTCGATCTTGAAGGACTGCACGCCCGCCTGTGCAAGCGCGCGCATATGCGCAAGATAGGACATATCCTTCAGCGACAGCGCATGGCCGCACCCCCGGCAGCGAAAGTCCAGACGGCACGGCTGGGCGCACAGCCCCCGATTCCCGCTTCTTGCGCCGATCATGGAAGATAAATAACAGCCGCCGGAGACGCTCATGCAAAGCGCGCCGTGCACAAAGCTCTCCGCTTCGATCGGCACAGCGTGCGTAATCTGTTCGATTTCGCGCAAAGACAGCTCCCGCGCAAGCACAAAGCGGTCAAAACCTGCGTCGGCCAGAAATTTGGCGCCGTCGGCATTGTGCACGGCCGTCTGCGTCGAGGCGTGTCTTGCAATCGACGGATAGCGGTTCAAAAAAAGCTGCAATACCGCCATGTCCTGAATGATCACCGCATCCGCGCCGCTTTGCGCAACCGCATCGGCCACGCGTTCCAGTTCCTCCATTTCCCCGTCGAGCACGAGCGTGTTGACCGTCACATGCACGGCGACGCCGCGCGCATGGCAATACGCCACCGCTTCGCGCAGCGCTTCGCCGTCAAAATTTTCCGCATTGCGGCGCGCATTGAAACCACGCGTTCCAAGATAGACCGCGTCCGCGCCGCAGCGCACCGCGGCAAGCAGCTGCGCCTGCGCGCCCACGGGCGCAAGGATTTCCGGCATGGCTTCCTGCATCATGCTTCCACCCGCTTTCTAAGCAGTTCCCCCGCCGCAAGCGGCACGCTGCATGGCATGCGCAGCACCTGCATCGGATGCGGCGCGCGCGCGCAGGCTTCCCCCGCCTCGTCAAACAGCGCCGTCACCGCGATACGCTGCGTCTGCCCTGTGCGGGCGATCGTCTCCAGCGTATCGCCCACCGCAAAGGCATTGCGCTGCTGCAGCCACACCATGCCGTCGGCATAACGCAGCACCTTTGCCGCAAAGACGCAGTCGCAGCGCTCCACGGCGTCGTTGGCGTGCCCGTGGCGCAGCGCGTCAAAGTAAAAGCCCGTCTGATACGGCCGGTGACGGATGCATTCCAGCTCCTGCCGGCAAAACGCAGCGTCATCCGGCGTGCGCATGCGCCGCCGGTAGGCGTTGACCACCGTCGCCACGTAATAGGCCGTTTTCATGCGGCCTTCAATCTTGAACGACGTCACGCCCGCCCGGCGCAGCGCCTCCAGATGATCGATCATGCAAAGGTCGTGCGAGGACAGAATCTGCGTGCCCGCCTCGTCCTCACAGACCGGAAAATACTCGCCCGGCCGCTTTTCTTCCATCAGCGCATAATTCCAGCGGCAGGGCTGCGCGCAGGAGCCGTCGTTGCCGCTGCGGCCCGTTAAAAAGGAACTGATCATGCAGCGCCCCGAATAGGCCATGCACATCGCCCCATGCACAAACGCTTCCAATGTAAGCTGCGGCGGCGTCCTGTCCCGAAGCTGCGCAATCTGTTCCAGCGTCATCTCCCGCGCCAGCACGATGCGCTTTGCGCCCATTTCATAATACGCCTGCGCCGCACGATAGTTGCAGCAGTTGGCCTGCGTGCTGACGTGCAGTTCCAGCTGCGGCGCAGCATCGCGCATCGCGCAGAATACGCCAAGATCCGACACAATCGCCGCATCGGCGCCCATGCCCTGCAGCGTCTTTGCATACGCGCCCGCCCGGTCGACGTCGTCGTTGCCGGCAAAGGCATTGACCGCCACATAGAGCTTTTTCCCCGCATCGTGTACGCGCTGTATCGCCTTTTCCAGCGTCGCCATGTCAAAGCCCACCCGCTGCGCGCGCAGCTGCAGGCACGGCCCGCCGGCATATACGGCGTCCGCACCGTAGAAAAGCGCCGCTTCCAATGCCTCCATATCCGCCGCAGGCGCCAGCAGTTCCACCATACCCGATTCCATTGCTCCTCGTTTCCCGCCGCGATGCGCGGCAACGTTGTTTTTCCCTCAAATTGTACCATATCACACCGCGATCCCGCAACGAATCCGCACAAACGCCATATTTTACAGGTTTCTTACAAACATTCGTATTTATACAATATTTAGGCGGCCTTTATCCTTAAAAACCCTGCAAATCGCGCATATTTACATCAAAAATCCGAACCTTCTTTTTGTATGCAGAATTTATGTATTGATTTTCCGTACAAACTGCGGTATACTGCACAAGTACTTTTCATTTGACAGATTCGCAAACGGTAAGGGAGGCAGCCTGATCATGGAGCTATTGCAGCAGCGCATTATGCGCGACGGCGTCGTGCGGCCCGGCGGTGTGCTGAAGGTGGACAGTTTTTTAAATCACCAGATGGACATTGCGCTTTTTGAGGAGATGGCACGCGAGTGGAAGCGCCGTTTTTCGGATGAGAACGTCACAAAGATTCTGACGATTGAAGCTTCCGGCATCGGCCTTGCCTGTATCGCCGCGCAGCAGTTTTCCTGTCCTGCGGTCTTTGCCAAAAAGAGCAGGACCCGCAACATCGCAGGCGACGTCTACACCGCGCAGGTGGAATCCTTCACGCATAGACGCGTCTTTGACGTCATCGTTTCACGGGATTATTTAAACCCAAACGACCGCATCCTTCTAATCGACGATTTCCTTGCCAACGGCGCAGCGCTGATGGGTCTGATTCAGATTGTGCGCCAATCCGGTGCGACGCTCGTGGGCGCCGGGATTGCGATTGAGAAAGCCTTCCAAAACGGCGGACGCGCCATCCGCAATATGGGCGTGCGTGTGGAATCGCTGGCGCGGATCGCATCGATGGACGAGCACGGTATCACCTTCTGTGACTGAAAATACGTTTGCACCCGCGCCGGTTTTTTAAGGCGCGGTGTAATAAAAAAAGATTGAGAGGAAAGAACATGAAAAAGATCCTTGCCCTGCTGCTTGTGCTGACCATGGTATGCGGCTTTGCCGCCTGCGCACAGCCCGCCGGCAACGATGCCGAAGGGCAGACCACCGAAAGCACGGACGCGACCGTTGCGGACAAGATTGCCGCAGCCGCCGAAAATCCCGTGGACACCTCCAATGTCGCCGCCGCTGTGGAAGACGGTTCCTTTAAAATCGGCTTCATTCTCCTTGGCGATGAGAACGAGGGCTACACCTACGCGCACATCGAGGGCATCCAGGCCATGCAGGAAGCGCTTGGCCTCAGCGACGACCAGGTGATCTGCAAGTACAACATCCCCGAGGATGAAACCTGCTACGATACGGCCGTCGACCTTGCCGAGCAGGGCTGCCAGATGATCTTCTCCAACTCCTTCTCGCATGAGACGTACATGCTGCAGGCCGCAGCCGAGTATCCCGACATCATCTTCCTGCCCGCAACGGGTCAGCAGGCTGCGCTGTGCGGTCTTGACAATGTCGTCAACTACTTCACCTCCATTTACCAGTCCCGCTACGTTGCCGGTGTTGTGGCCGGCATGAAGCTTGCCGAGCTGATGGAAAGCGGCGAGGTCACCGATCCCAAGATCGGCTATGTCGGCGCCTATCCCTATGCGGAAGTCGTCTCCGGCTACACCGCCTTCTTCCTTGGCGTACAGTCCATCGTGCCCGAGGCTTACATGGAAGTGACCTACACCAACTCCTGGTTTGACATCACCGCCGAGGCCGAGGCCGCCAATTCCCTGATTGCCGACGGCTGCGTCATCATCAGCCAGCACGCCGACTCCACCGGCGCTCCCTCTGCCTGCCAGGCTGCCTTTGAGGACGGCAAGACCGTCTACTGCGTCGGTTACAACATCGACATGCTTTCCGTGGCTCCCGACGTGGCGCTGACCTCCGCACAGAACAACTGGGGCGCGCTGTACACCATGATGGTTGAGACGGCGATGAACGGCGAAGCGCTTGCCAAGAACAACACGGTCGGCTATGAGGACGACGGCGTGCAGCTGTCCGCGCTGGGCGAAAGCTGCGCCGAAGGCACCGCCGAAAAGGTCGAGGAAATTACCGAACTGCTCAAGTCCGGCCAGATGCATGTATTTGACTGCTCCACCTTCACCGTCGGCGGCGAGACGATCGACTCCTACGATCAGTCCTACGGCTTCGAAGGCGTCCAGCTGATCTGGGACGGCTACTTCCATGAGTCCGAACTGATCTCCGCACCGCTGTTTGATATCCGCATCGATGGCATCACGGAGCTGAACTAAGCACGTACCCATGCGCCAAAGGCGCTTTGAAAAAAAAGGGAAAGTCAAAAAGCGGCTTTCCCTTTTTTCTTCCAAAACAGCGCACATTCCATCAAAATTCCCCCGACGGATCTTTTTTCTGTTTTCTATTTTTGCTACACTATGATATGGAAATTAAAACTGTGAGGTGACAATCTCTTGGAGCATATTCACGCCGTACAGATGCAGAATATCGTCAAGACATTCGGCTCGGTGATTGCGAACAACCACATATGCCTCAGCATCAACAGCGGTGAAATCCTCTCGCTGCTTGGTGAAAACGGCAGCGGCAAGACGACGCTGATGAACATGCTTTCCGGTATCTATTTCCCGGACGACGGACAGATCATCATCAACGGACAGGAAGTTTCCATCCGCTCCCCACAGGACGCCTACAAACTCGGCATCGGCATGATTCATCAGCATTTTAAGCTGGTGGACGTCTTTACCGCGACCGAAAACGTCATCCTCGGTCTGGAGGGACGCGGCAGGCTGGATAAGCGCGCCGCCGCGGAAAAAATCCGCGATATCTGCCGGCGCTACGGATTCGACGTGGACCCTTCCCAGAAGGTCTACGACATGACCGTCTCCCAGAAGCAGACGCTTGAAATCGTCAAGGTCCTCTATCGCGGCGCGGAGGTGCTCATTCTCGACGAGCCGACCGCCGTGCTGACGCCGCAGGAAACCCAGCGCCTGTTCGACGTGCTGCGCAAGATGAAGGCAGACGGCAAGTCCATCGTCATCATCACCCATAAGCTCAACGAAGTCATGGAGCTTTCCGACCGCGTCGCCGTGCTGCGCAAGGGCGAGTACGTCGGCGACGTGCGCACGCGCGATACCGACGCCCAGCGCCTGACCGACATGATGGTCGGCCATGCCGTCAAGCTCAATATCAATCGGCCCATGCCCGTCAATCCCCGCGAACGCCTGCGTGTGGAACATCTTTCCTGCCAGAACAAGGAGGGTGTAAAGACGCTGGACGACGTCAGCTTTACCGCCTACAGCGGCGAAATTCTCGGCATCGCCGGCATATCCGGTTCGGGACAGAAGGAGCTTCTGGAGGCCATCGCCGGATTGCAGCACACGCTGCCCAACAGCAGCGTCAAGTACATCTCCAAAAGCAGCCGCAAGCCGCCCCGCCAGCTGATCGGCCTGCATCCGCTTGCCATCCGCCGTCTGGGCGTGGCGCTGTCGTTCGTGCCGGAGGACCGGCTTGGCATGGGGCTTGTCGGGGATATGAGCATTACGGACAACATGATGCTCAAATCCTACCGCAGCGGCCGCTCCCCCTTTGCCAACCGCAGGCAGCCCCAGCAGATGGCACAGGAAGTCATCGACCGCTTTGAAGTCGTCACGCCGGGACTTTCCACTTCCGTGCGCAAACTGTCCGGCGGCAATATTCAAAAGGTTCTCGTCGGACGTGAAATCGCGCTGCGTCCCAAAGTGCTGATGACGGCCTACGCCGTGCGCGGACTGGATATTAACACTTCCTACACGATCTACAACCTGCTCAACGAGCAGAAACAAGACGGCGTGGCCGTTTTGTACGTCGGCGAGGATCTGGACGTTATGCTTGAGCTTTGCGACCGCATCCTCGTGCTTTGCGGCGGACGCGTCAGCGGCATTGTCGACGCGCGCACCGCGACCAAGGAACAGCTCGGACTTTTGATGACGAACGCGGCAAAGGAGGCGCAGGCATGAGCATCGCACCCACGAAGAAAAAAGAACCGCTGCTGCGCATCGTGCGCCGCGGCGAATCCGGCGTCCTTCGCGCCTGGATCATCCGTCTTGTCTGCGTCCTGCTTGCACTGGTGGTCAGCGCACTTTTGATCTACGCCGTGACGGGCTTAAACCCCCTGCGCGTATATGCGGCCATGTTCCAGGGCGCTTTCGGCACCGATAAGCGCATGTGGGTCACCATCCGCGATACGATGATGCTGCTTTGCATCGGCGTGGGGCTTGCGCCCGCGTTCCGGATGCGCTTCTGGAATATCGGCGCGGAAGGCCAGATTTTAGTCGGCGGTATCTGCACCGCGGCGTGCATGATATATTTTAAGACACTGCCCCCTGCGCTGCTTTTTTGCGTCATGATCCTGACAAGCCTTTTCG
>JAHZHV010000035.1:1187-1645 GCA_019420085.1 Christensenella sp. | reverse complement strand
ACTTGCCAAACTTGCCGCAGAGGGTGAAGCTTTCGTCATCACCAAGGGCGACGCAATCGGCTCGCGTTCCTGCCTGCTTCCCATCGTCATCATCGGCGTTGCGCTGTTTGTCTCGGGAAAACTTTGCGGCACCTACGGTATCGCGCTTTCATCCCTTGGCATGCTGGCCTTCGTCGGCGCCACCGTCTCCATCGATGCATTCGGCCCCATCGCCGACAACGCGGGCGGGCTTGCCGAATCCTGTCACCTGGATGCAAAGGTGCGCGTGATTACCGATAAACTCGACTCCGTGGGCAACACCACCGCCGCCATCGGCAAGGGCTTTGCCATCGGTTCGGCCGCGTTTGCAACCGTCTCGCTGATCGTCGCTTATGTCGGCAACTACACCGCCGCTGGGCAGACGCCCGTATTGAATATGGCCTCCTTCGTCGTCGTCGCCGGCGGTATCATTGGCGGCG
>JAHZHV010000035.1:0-1177 GCA_019420085.1 Christensenella sp. | reverse complement strand
TTGAGTACTTCTCCGCGCTTTTAACGGACAACACGATCGAATCCGCACGCCTGATGGCCATCGAGGGCGACCGGCAGCTGTCCATGCCCGGCGTGCTGGAAGGAACGGTACACCCCGACTACAACCGCTGCGTGGAAATGGCTGCCAGACAGGCACTGAAGAAGATGCTTCTTCCCTCCGTGCTTGCACTGATGATCCCCGTCGTAGGCGGGTTCCTCTTCGGCGTTGAATTCGTCGGCGGCATTCTCGTCGGTGCGACAATCGTCGCGATTCCGCGCGCGCTGTTCATGGGCAATTCCGGCGGCGCGTTCGACAACGCCAAAAAGTACATCGAAGGCGGCTTCCTGATGGGACACGGCAAGGGTTCGCCCGCGCATAAGGCTGCCGTCACCGGCGATACGGTCGGCGATACGCGAAAGGACGTCGTCGGCGTTGCGCTGGACATCTTCATCAAGACCATGTCCACCGTTGCCAATACGCTGGCAGGCGTGTTCTCACACTTCACGCTGATCCGCTGATTGCTTTTACAAAGAACAAAAAGACGCCGCAGTAAGGATTGCTGCGGCGTCTTTGTCTTGCTCAGCGGCGTATCAGCCCGAAATAGAAAAGTGCAGCAGGCAGGGCTGCAAGATACGGCATCCTGTACCACATAACCACCAGCCGTGGAAAAAACGACGGAACAACATTGAAATCCGATCCCATTGCGGTACAAAGCAAAATACCAAACGCCACAGCGGCCATGCATATACCCAATCCAAGCAATACAAGACGCACACCGCGCATGCGAATGTGGATGTCCGCCGCCGTGCTGACCAGCGCACACAGGCAAACCACCGCTGCCGCCGCTTGCGCCGGCATCACCACGCCGCGCAAGAGCAACATGGCGCCGACATGGTAGCGCTTTGCCTGTTCCAATGCTGCAGGATACCATACAATAAGCACAATTGCCGTCGCAATCAGGATCGCCCCGGCAACCGTCGCCCCAATGCGGTATGCGCGCACATCGCGCTTTTTTTCGCATGCCTGTACCGGCATGCGTCCGTAAATCAGCAGTTCCACCGGAACTTCCAGCTGTGCGGCAAGCGTTTGCAGCATCTGAATATCCGGCTGTGTCTTTCCGGTTTCACATAGTTAAAGATATTGGTGTCATTCAATCAATTTTGCCGATAAAGCGGTA
>JAHZHV010000034.1 GCA_019420085.1 Christensenella sp. | reverse complement strand
CGTCTGTGTCTCCTGTACCGGCGCGGATAAAAGCGTTCGAAGCTGCTGTTCAATCTGTGCTGCAATATCGGGATGATCCACAAGATATTGCTTCGCATTTTCGCGTCCCTGTCCGATCCGCTCTCCCTGATAGGAATACCACGAACCGCTCTTTGCCAGGATTTCATGATCCACGCCAAGATCAATCAGCGACCCTTCGCGGGAAACGCCGCGGCCGTAGACAATATCAAATTCCGCAACCTTAAACGGCGGCGCGAGTTTATTTTTAACCACCTTGATACGCGTACGGTTACCCACCAGTTCTCCGCCAATCTTAATGGCATCGATACGCCGCACATCAAGACGAATGCTGGCATAGAATTTCAGCGCCCGTCCGCCAGCTGTCGTTTCCGGATTACCAAACATAACGCCAATTTTCTCGCGCAGCTGGTTGATAAAAATAACGATCGTGCGGGACTTTGACACCGTACCGGACAACTTACGCAGCGCCTGCGACATCAAGCGCGCCTGAAGGCCTACATGCGAATCCCCCATATCTCCCTCCAGCTCGGCCTTGGGCACCAGCGCTGCCACAGAGTCCACAACAATCAAATCGATCGCGCCGCTTCGCGCCAATGCGTCCGCAATATCCAATGCCTGTTCACCGCTGTCAGGCTGGGAGACATACATCTCATTGATATCGACGCCAAGATTTGCAGCATAAACAGGGTCCAGCGCATGTTCAGCATCGATAAATGCCGCAATACCACCCACTTTTTGCACCTCTGCCACAGCATGCAGCGCGATTGTTGTTTTACCGGATGACTCAGGCCCGTAAATTTCGATCACGCGGCCACGGGGAAACCCACCGATGCCAAGCGCCATATCAAGTTCCAGACAGCCGCTGGAAACAACCGATACGTTCATATGCGCACCGTTTTCCCCCAGCTTCATAATCGACCCTTTTCCAAACTGTTTCTCGATCTGGCCGAGCGCGATGTCAAGCGCCTTCTGTTTTTCCAACGAACGGCTATCCGCCATTTTATCCTTGCTCATGTCAAATCCTCCGCTTCTATCAATGCGCGCCGTAAAGTATCCAGTGCATGGAGCGTCGAAAGGCGGCGCACCCGCGCACGCTCCCCATCAAAAATGTATTGACGGCTTGTTACGCCTTTTTTATCGCAAAAGCCAATGTATACAAGGCCTACAGGCTTGTCCGGCGTACCGCCGTCAGGCCCCGCGATTCCCGTAACCGACAACGCGTAATCCGTACCGGAACGCGCACGCAGACCCTGCGCCATTTCACACGCTGTCTGATGACTGACAGCACCGAAACGCGCAAGCGTCTCCTCCTGCACACCCAACACACGCATCTTTGCTGCATTGGAATACGTCACATGGCTTTCCATTAAGCATTGAGAAATACCTGCAAACGCCACTAGAGACGAAGCAATCATACCGCCGGTACAGGACTCTGCCAGCGCAAGCGTCCGTCCCTTTTGCATCAAAAGCCGGGCTGTTTCCTCTTCCAGCGTCGTATCTCCTTCTGCATAAATCCGCTGTCCCAACCGGTCATACAGTTCCTGTGCAACCGGCTCAATCAGCTGTTTTGCATGCGCCTCATCCGCAGCCTTTGCACTGATACGAATGCGTGCCTCAGCAAATCCGACATAAATACCAATCGTCGGATTCGTCTGAGAAACCAGCATATCACGGATTTTTTCTTCCAACGCCGGTTCTCCAATGCCAAAGATGCGCAAAACGCGTGAATAAATTGTCCCAGCGCCGCTTGCACGAAGATATGGCCGCACACGCTGCGTAAACATTGTGCGCATCTCATGCGGCGGTCCGGGCAGTACAATGATCACCTTGCCGTCCCGTTCCACTGCACAGCCGGGCGCCGTACCGCACTCGTTTTCAAATACCGTTGCACCGCAAGGTACATATGCCTGTTTCAGTGCATGCGGCGGCATGGATGTACCTGTCTTTTCATAGCGTGACACAATACGTGATGCCGCACATTCGTCGCGTACCATTGCAAGGCCAAAACACTGCGCCACGCATTCGCGTGTAATGTCATCCATCGTCGGTCCCAAGCCACCGGTCGTGATGACGATATCCGCCCGTGACAACGCCAAATCAAGCGCCTGCATAAGGCGCGCGGGATTATCCCCAACGCTCGTCTTATAATACACGTCAATGCCCAGCATCGACAATTCCCGCGACAGAAACTGTGCGTTTGTATCCACAATATCGCCAAGCAAAAGTTCCGTGCCAACCGAAAGAATCTCTGCCGTCATTGGACGCCTCCTTTGAGTACGCCGATGTTGCGTGCGATGTAGTCCGCACACGACCATACGGTCATAACCGCCGAAATGATCAAAAATACAACAAATATCACATTGGAAAAAACCGGAAGAAAACACGCCTTCAGAATATAAGCGGTCAGTGCAATATACTGGGTAACCGTCTTGATTTTCCCAAGCCACCCCGCCGCAATGACACGTCCACCCTCTGTCACAGCAACCAGGCGGAAGGCACTGATGATAAACTCACGCGCGGTTGTCAAAACTGCTACAATCGTCACCCACCCCGCGGCGGCATCTACAGCAACCCATATCATAACAGAAACAACAAGCAGCTTATCTGCCACGGGATCGATAAATTTTCCAAAATTCGTTACCGCGTCATATTTTCTGGCCAAATGTCCATCCAGAGAATCGGTGGCGGCACTTATGACGAAAAGCAATGCCGCAATCCACACACGAATCGCACTTTGCACCGGCAGCATTAAAATTGCCAGCACGACAGGCACGCTGATAATCCGCGCAAGTGACAGAATATTCGGCAGTTTTTTTATCGTCTCGGCTTTCATTGCAATTCTCCTAAAAGATCGTATTCCAGCGCCCCTGTCACGCGCACGTCAAACGTCATGCCCGACACCGGTTCCACTTCAAATTCTGAAATCGGCAAAAGAATCGTACCATCCACCTCAGGTGCCTCATACTGTGAGCGCAGAATAACCATATCACGCAGACTGTCGACCTCATCCACAACACAGCGCAGCGTCTGTCCAACGCGCTTCTGATTTGCCGCAAGTGAAATGGTCTTTTGTTGCGTCATAATTTCATCCAGCCGCGCCTGTTTTTCGCTCTGCGGCACATCATCCTGCATCGCAAAGGCGCCCGTACCCTCCTGCGGACTGAATGCAAACGCCCCCAGGCGATCGAAGCGCCACTTGCGAAGGAAGGCGAGCAATTCCTCGTGCTGTACACGCGTCTCCCCTGGGAAACCCGTCATCACCGTCGTACGCACTGCAATCTTCTGCGGCGCAGCATGCAGTTTTTCAAGCAGCGTCTCCAACTGCACACGCGTCACACGCCGGTTCATGCGGTGCAGCACATCGTCACAGCAATGCTGAATGGGAATATCAACATAGTTGCAGATATTCTCATGCGACAGCATCACATCAAGCAGTTCGTCCGTCACCATTTCCGGATACGCATATAAAAAGCGCACCCATTCTACCCCGGGCACCTGTGCCGTATGATGCAACAGTTCTGCCAGTGAACACGCGTCCGTATCCATCCCATAGCGCGTCGTATCCTGTGCGACAAGAATGATCTCGCGCACGCCGCGCCCGGCAAGCAGACGAACCTCCTGCAAAATATCGTCCTGTGCACGGCTTCTGTATCGGCCCCGAATGTGCGGAATGGCACAATAGCTGCAAAAATTATCACAACCGTCGGCAATGCGCACGTATGCATAATGCTGCGGTCCCGTATACAGCCGCGGGCCGCTGTGATATTGCATATCCACTGCACCGCAATACAAAGCACGTGCTTTAAAGTCACGTACGTATCCGACGATCTGTGAACAATGGTCAATTCCCACAACAAGATCCAATTCCGGCATCTGGGAAAACAAATCTTCCCCGTACCGCTGCGCAAGACAGCCTGTAGCAACCAACAGCGCACCATCTTTTTTCTGCGCATGCAGCGCAAACAGCGTGTCAATGGCCTCCTGTTTGGCATCATCAATAAATCCACAGGTGTTAACGATGATTGCATCCGCTTCCTGCGGTATGTCCGTCATCGTCCATCCGTCCTGTGCGAAGGCGTAAAGTATCTTTTCAGAATCAACCAGGTTCTTACAGCATCCAAGCGACACCAGATGCACTTTTTTTTCCATCGCGTTTCCTTCCCACGCTTTTCTGCGTCACTGCGGATCGTTGGGCCATGCTTCACCGGCCATTGTCTGCCACTGCTGCCGATCAATCAGTACGCGCCGCGGCTTGCTGCCCTCTGAAACACCGACAACGCCCATCTTCTCCATCGTATCAATCAGATGCCCTGCACGGGCATAGCCCACACGCAGTTTGCGCTGGATCAACGAAATAGACGCCTGCCCGCTTTCCACAACAATATCAATAGCTTCACTCAAAAGCGGATCCTGCGCCGCAGCATCCGTATCGGTACCCGCGTCCTTATTCTGCTTGTCACTTTGGGCTTCCAGTGCATCGATGACCTGTTCGTTATAATCCGCCGGGCCGCCCTGTGCTTTGACAAATTCAATCACGCGATCGCGGTCAGCATCCTGGACAAACGCACCCTGTACACGCAGCGGCTTGAGCATTCCTGTGGGGCTGTAGAGCATATCGCCGTTACCAAGCAAACGTTCGGCGCCCGCAGAGTCAATAATCGTGCGCGAGTCGACCTGAGAAGATACCGTCAGCGCAATCCGCGAGGGAATATTTGCCTTGATTACACCCGTAACAACGTCAACCGACGGACGCTGCGTGGCAATAACAAGATAAATACCGGCCGCACGCGCCATCTGCGCAAGACGCATAATGCTGTTTTCCACTTCCTTGGAGGCAACCATCATCAAATCGGCCAACTCATCGATAAAGATGACGATCTGATACATCTGCTCAACATCCGCATCACCTTTGAATTTCTCATTATAGCGGAACATGTTATTCACGCCGTTTTCTGAAAACAGTTTGTAGCGGCGCTCCATCTCCGTCACTGCCCAATTCAGCGCCCCAGCTGCTTTGCGCGGATCGGTCACAACCGGAATAAGCAGATGCCCAATGCCGTTATACATGGAAAACTCGACCTTCTTGGGGTCAATTAAAATCAAACGCGCCTGCTGCGGCGAAGATTTATACAAGATGCTCAAAAGCATGGAGTGAATGCACACGCTCTTGCCCATACCTGTAGCGCCTGCTACAAGCAAATGCGGCATTTTTGCAATATCGCCTACGACAACATTGCCGCTGACGTCACGCCCCAACGCAAACGTCAGATTTGACGGCGCATTTTTAAACTTATCGCTTTCGATAATCTCACGCAGCGTCACAAGCGTGGTGCGCTCATTGGGCAGTTCAATGCCTACAGCAGCCTTTCCGGGGATCGGAGCTTCCATGCGGATGCCCATGCTGGCCATCCCCAAAGCAATGTCATCGGTCAGATTCACAATACGCGAAAGCTTGACACCGGCAGCCGGCTGCACTTCATAGCGCGTGACCGACGGGCCCTGACTGATGTTGACAACACGTGCCTCCACATCGAAACTTGCCAGAATCTCCTCCAGGCGCTTTGCCTTTGCACGCGCCTCGGCAAGAGAGCCTCCCTTAGCCTGCGACGGCTTAGGCGGCGACAGATACTCCACCGGCGGAAATTGATACCGGCGCGGCGCCGCTGCAGCACGGATGCGCGCTTGCTCAATGTTATCCTCTGGAATGCCGCCTTCCTCCTGCTCTCCTTCAAAAACGACAGGTTCCTGACCCACTGTCTTTGTTTGGCGCTTTGGCGCAGGTTCCGATACAATCTGCGCCTCAACAAACGGCACATCCTGCTGTACTGCGGGTTCCTGCTGCGGCATAGAGTCTGAGTCGCCGGTCACGCGTCCCACAGGCAGGCGCGGACGCTTGTCGCGCCGATGCTTTTGACGCTTACCGCCTTTGTAGTCCTCCGGCCCCAGAATCGTCGGATCAGACACATCCGCTTCATGCGCCCGCTCCAGGCGCTCATTGTAAAGATGAACCTGTGCATTGCGCTCACGATGCTCAACCACCTGCTGCTGCACAACGTTTCCCACTTCCTGTCCTGTGCGCTTGAGGGACAAATTCGTCACAATCAGCACACAGATCAAGATTCCTGCGCACAAAAAGATATTTGCCCCCGCATTGCCGATCAGCCGCTTTAATGGATAGACAAAAAGCGCAGAAAATGCACCACCGCCCAAGTGTGCTGTTTGACCATACAAATACGTATTGGCAAGAAATACGCCATACTGTTCAGAATTTGCCTTTTTCAAAAACAGCATATTCAATAAGCACAGAATAAAGAAGGCCCCCACGCAGCAGGCAGCAAGCTTTCCGCGGGAAATGCCCTGCGCACGCTGCGCAATGCACGCCACGCCCAGTACAATCAACGCAAGGGGCAGCACATAAGCCGCCATGCCAAATAAACCAAACAGCAGCTGCTGCAGCAAAAGCCCCGCCTTGCCAATCCAATGCGACGCCGACGGCGAAACGACGCAAAGAAACAAAAATGCGCCCAGCGCAATCCAGCATACGCCTGCTATTTCATTGCGCTTGCTATCCGGCTGTGCCTGCGGCGTCATGCGTTTGACGCGCGTTACCTTCACCGATTGATTCTTCTTAGACGCCAACTGTTTTTCTCCCTCCCCGGTGCCGCAATAAGCACCATATCTTCACTTTATTATACCGTCAAACCCACCCCTGTGCAATCACCAAAGCACACCCGGATGCATACCCTTAAAAGCAGAGGGTCCGCCGCTTTCCTGCGGCGGCAACCAACGCGCACGGGAGGTTTTTCATATGCCGTTTCAGGGAAAGGCGATCGCCATGGGATTGACCGCTGCGTTTGACGACACGTCAAATGCGCTTGTACTGATGGATGCGTTCTGCACTGCCGGTGCCTGCGTCGTACCATTTTTCTCCTATACACTCAATGAAACGGATTCCCCCTATAGCAGCGCGCAATCCCTGCGCACAGGCGCACGGCGCATCTGCGGCGTTTCCCCCATCACGCACATGTTCGACGCAGCACGCAAAGCGCGTGAATTTGACTTGTTCGTCCTTGCACCCTGTACGCTGCGCTCACTGGAAGCACTATGCCGCGGCACATGCGATACTCCGCCATTAATCGGCGCCCGTATTCATTTGGGGCTTGATAAACCGCTTCTAATCTGCGTCCACACCGGTACCGACGGCCTGTGCGCGCTGCCATCCATCGGCAATCTTCTTCTGCGCAAAAATATCTTTTTTGCTCCGTTTTGTCAGGATGGCGAAGCGCCTCAATATCCCTGTCTGCGCGCGCGCCGCGACTTAATCCTGCCCGCCGCGGCACTGGCACTGGAAAACAAACAGCTGCAGCCTGTTCTATGCCAGCGGCGAGATCCGCTTGCATAGGCACCCCAAAATCCATTTGCCGTCTGGTAAAATGCGACAAACGCATGACGTAGGGACGCATCATGTGCATGGATGAATCCCGCATATACGGTATTCATCTTTTTCCCGCGCAAAAACATTGACCGCACGCAGGCAGTCCATTGATTCTTTTGACCGTCCGCAATGAGGAACGAGAATATTCACACAACTTTGATCATCGTACCTACATGAACAAGATATTACCTAATAAGGATGCTTAACGAAACTTGTGAAATTCATTGCAGTGGATTCCCATGATCAATACAGGATGCAAAACCAATAAAACAACTGTCTCTTGCCTATCATATGCCATGCATCATCATAGCTTCTGTGTTCTCACCGCATCCGACTACAGCAAGGCAAAATAATTGAAACGACCTATGTCTTATTCTATAATTTTCTTAATCTATTTTATTGGGGTTTAAATGACGTAGACATTTCTAGGAGACATGCTTTTTTATCCAAACGCGTGCAACGTTGATGCAATCTGTCAGAAAGGATCTTACCTGCAATGAAAATCTGCGAATACTGTGATACACAATGTGAAGAATCGGTGCGCATATGTCCCTCCTGCGGCGCCAGTGGTTTTTCGCATCAATGCGCCAATTGCGGGTCAGTCTTTCACGGGGGTAACTATTGTCCCCATTGCGGTCTCAAAGTCGGCACACCTGCAAAAAAATGTCCAAACTGTGGTCGTGAATACTATTTCACCGCTTGTCCCAGTTGTGGCTATATGCCCAAAATACAACAACCTGCCTGGTAGCCATCTCCTCAATTAAAAACACTGTTATGGGTGCTGGGGTGGATCTTTATTTTTCCGATTCCAACGGCAATACTTATCCATCAGAATTCCAAAATGACACAACAGATAAAAGCAGTAATTGTTGCAGAGGCCTTTATTCTTTGGTGGCTGATTTTTTCCTGTATTGTACTCCCATTACTTTTCCAGGCATCTTATTAAGAATCCCTTCACATTAATACATAGAGAATCTTTTCTATCGCCATCTTAAAAACATTCCTGTTCTTTAATACAATGAATTCTATTCTGAAAAAAGGACGTCCATTAAAACGGACGTCCTTTTAATCTTTCCTGATGCGCCTAGTGGCAAACTACGCGATTAGTTTATCGGAAGATTTCCGCAGCAGTCTCTACGCCATCGGCCGGTCCCACGGCCGCTATGGCCGGCGCATTGGCAAAACAAGTCTGTGCAGCCTGTAAAAGCGTTTCCATCGTCACCGCTTCAATGTTGGAAAGCACCTGCTCACTGGTGAGCACCTCACCGGTCATCAGATATCGCCTTCCAATCGACATCATGCGGTTGGAGCTTGACTCACTGCCCAGAATATAGCTGCCACGCAGCTGGTTGCGGCCTCGTACGAGTTCCGCCTGCGTAATGCCACCGTGCAGGACATCATCCATCTGCGCCTTGACAATATCCGCAACATTGCGTACCTGCGATGGCGTCAATCCCGCATAGATCGTAAACGTACCACAGTCAACATACTGCGTCGGATAGGAGTACACCGAATAGGCAAGGCCGCGTGCTTCACGAATTTCCTGAAACAGGCGTGAACTCATCCCGCCGCCAAAGAGGTTGTTAAACACCTGTACAGCGTAAACAAGCGGCGAATCCTGCGCAACGCCCGAAAACCCGAGGCACAAATGCAGCTGTTCCGAATCGCGCGGCACCGTAACACACGACGGCTGAATTTCAAGCTTGTCCGCTTCGTCCGCTTCATTCTGACCTGCCTGATACGGCCACGCCTGCGTCAGCGCATTTAAGCGATCACACACCGCATCTACATCAAAATTGCCGGCCAGTGCAACAACAACATTGTCAGGCGTATAGCGGCGCGCCATGTACGCCCGCAGCGAATCCGGCGTCTGAGCGGCAACGCTGTCACGCGTACCCAGAATCGGGTATGCCAATGCATGCGTGCCAAAATACGCCTCCGCAAGCTTGTCATGCACCAGATCTTCGGGCGTATCTTCGACCATGCTGATCTCCTCCAATACAACGCCCTTCTCCCGTGCAAGTTCCGCTTCATCCAAAACGCTGTTTTGCAGCATGTCGCACAGAACATCCAGCACAAGCGGCAGATCTTCATCCATACACCGTGCATAATAGCAGGTATACTCTTTGGCCGTGAAGGCATTGATCTGTCCGCCAATCTCGTCCAGCGCAACGGAAATATCCCGTGCACTGCGCCGCTTTGTACCCTTAAAGAGCATATGCTCGATCAAGTGGGAGACACCCGCTTCCTGTCTGCGCTCGTTACGCTGACCCGTACGAATCCAAAATCCCACCGTTACCGAGTGCAGATCCAGATTCTGCTCTCCGATCACACGAATTCCGCTTTGCAGTGTTTTAATCGTCTGCATCGTATATATACCGCTCCTTGTGCGTATTTTTCAGATTATATGTAGTATACCATATTTTCACACTTTTTCTCACGCCTGATCTTCCTGCATTTGCAACAGTTCCCCCACCGGCACAATTTGCAGGCCCTTTTCCTCCTGTAAAATCTCCAGAATCTGCGGCAGTGCTTCCAATGTTGCCTGTGTCGGGTGAATCAGTAAAATACCGCCGTCATCCATCTTCTCCTGCACGCGCGACAAAATCAATCCCACATCCTGATCACGCCAATCAATTGTATCCGCACTCCACATGATTGATGTATATCCAAGATCACGGGCAGCCTGAATCGTCGTATCGCTGTAATCACCCGAGGGCGGCGCAAAGATATTCATACGAATGCCCACCGCCTGTACGACCGCTTCGTGACAAGCCTGTATCTCGGATACATTCTGCTCGTAAGACAGCGTCGAATGCTGCAGATGCATATCGCCATGATTGCCCAATTCATGTCCCGCAGCGGCAATGCTGCGCACAAGATCCGCATTGTCACGTACAAAGAGCCCCCCCAGATTCCATGTAATGCGCGCATCATACTCCTTTAATATCTGCAGCATCGGCTTGATATACTCACCGCCCTGATAGACATTGCATGTAATGGACGCATATGGCACATCCGGTCCATGATAAACCGGCTCATTTTCACGCTGATAAAACACCGCCCGTACCTGAGGTGTCATCGTTGCCACATAAACAGCTGCAATGACCGCAAGAATTAGAAAGTTCACACAATTCCTGCATAAAAAGCCGCGGATTTTTTCCAACATATGCCTCTGCTCCTCTCACCCCGTTTTACGGGACCTTTGCAAAATAGCATATGCGGCGCCATGCATGAATATGTATGCCGGGCGCCGCACAACCATGAAGCAGGGACACAAAACGGCGTGCGGGCAGTCATTCCATAAGGAATAACACCAGCAATACGCCTGATATAACACAGACAGCGATACCATTTTTCAAAGGTATCCATTTTTTAGAATGATCCGTTCTCCAAAGCGCGATCAACCACACAAACGTGCAGCAATACCGCAGGCACAAGTGCCGATTCATCCGGACAGAATGCACCGCTGTGCAGCGGTGCCTGGCATCCAACGCCAATATGATAAAAGCTGCCGGGCCTGTGCTGAAGGAAATAGCCGAAATCCTCCGTCATCATTGTCGGCGTTTCCAGCTGAACAAGCGGCATCTGTACCTGCAGCGCCGCCTCTTTAACCAAGTCGGTCATCTGCGTCTGACAAACAATTCCCGGATAACTTTCGCGCAGCGTCACCTGTGCCTTTGCACCGTTTTGTGCGGCAGCCGCTTGAACACACGCGACAAATGCCTGACGCACGTTTTCCCGAACAGAAGCGCCAAGTGTGCGGATGATCCCGGTTAAAACCGCTTCCTGGGCAATGACATTGCCCGCAGTTCCCGCATGCAAGGTACCAAACGAAATGACCAGCGCAT
Organism: Christensenella sp.; assembly: GCA_019420085.1. Lineage (GTDB taxonomy): Bacteria > Bacillota > Clostridia > Christensenellales > Maliibacteriaceae > RGIG9107. The sequence goes on along the minus strand of JAHZHV010000034.1, from coordinate 3,459 downwards.
CTGTCGGTGCAAAACGCTGCGCACGCATCTGCGCACAGGCCTCTACAATCCGGCATGCCGCCGCAAGCGCATCAATTCCCTTATGTGGTTCTGCGCCGTGACAAGCGCGTCCTGTCACACGAATCTCGAACATATCCGATGCGGCAAAACTTGGACCATACCGTATCGCTGCCGTACCTGCCGGAAGCTGCGGCAGCACATGCATGCCGAACACGGCATCCACGTGCGGATTGTCCAAACACCCCTGCGCAATCATCCGTGCAGCGCCACCGTTACCTTCCTCATCCGGCTGGAACAACAGTTTGACGTACCCACCCCAATCTTTACGGTGACGGACAAGGAGCTGTGCAGCACCCAGCAGCGCCGCCATATGAAAGTCATGTCCGCATGCGTGCATATATCCCGGGTTTTGGGATGCAAATGGTACGTCTGCCGTCTCTGTCTGCGCCAGCGCATCCAGTTCTGCACGCAGCGCCACACAGGGTCCCTTCTTTTCCCCCTGTATCAGCGCCACAATACCCGTTTCAGCTACGCGATTGTAGGGTATCCCCAAAAAATCCAGATAATTGCAAACGATCTGCGCCGTTTGCACCTCGGACCGTCCAGGTTCCGGACAGGTGTGCAGTTTACGCCGAAGATCAATCCAAGTATCCTGCAATTGTTGTGCATCCGTACGCAGCTGGTGTATCTGCATGCATCTTTCCCCTTTCCAAAGAAAGGCGGATCGTACGCGATCCGCCCTGCTTCATTTCTTACAGTTTGCGCAGCGCTTCTTCAAGCGCCGTCTTTCCCGTGGTCTGCGCATCTTTTTCCTTGATCACACGCGCAGGCACACCCGCTACCACCATATTCGGCGGCACATCTTCCAGCACAACGCTGCCGGCTGCAACCACCGCAATGGCACCAATGCGCACACCTTCAATGACAACAGCATTTGCGCCAATTAACACATCGTCTTCCACAACGACAGGCTTTGCACTGGCAGGTTCAATCACACCCGCCAACACCGCGCCTGCCCCCACGTGGCATCGTGCGCCAACCGTTGCACGACCACCCAGGATCGCGCCCATATCGATCATCGTACCTTCACCGACTACCGCTCCGATATTGATCACGGCACCCATCATGATAACCGCATTTTTGCCAATGGAAACCTGTTCACGGATAATCGCGCCCGGCTCAATACGCGCAGGGATATCTTTCAGATCCAGAAGCGGAATTGCACTGTTTCGGCGGTCATTCTCAATCACAACATCCTCAATATCTTCTGCATGCGCCTGCAGAACCGGCTGCAGATCGTTCCAGTCGCCGAATACAATTTTATCACCGGCGCCAAATACGCGAGCGGTACCATAGTCTACAGGGCGCTTCTCTTTTACATAGAGTTTTACGGGCGTCTTCTTCTTCGCTTCTGCAATATAGCGAATAATCTGCTGTGCATCCATTGCTGTTTAATGTTCCTCCAACATATCCTGCATCGTATACAGTCCCGCAGGTTTTCCCATCAAATACGAAGCGGCATACAGCGCCCCTTCGGCAAATAACGCGCGGTCATGCGCTTCATGCCGCAGTTTTATCGTCTGTGTACCGGTCGAGACAATCACTTCATGTTCGCCCACGACGTTGCCGTAGCGCAAAGCATGAATCCCGATTTCATCCTTTTGACGTTTCCCCATACCGCTGCGTCCCGTATGCAGCGTAAGTTCGGGACGCACGTCCTGCAGCGCATGCGCGATTGCAAGCGCGGTGCCGCTTGGCGCATCCACTTTACGATCATGATGCGCCTCCACAATCTCAATCTCGGCGTCCGGAAATGTCTGTACCGTCTGACGTGCGAGGCGAATCAACAGCGCCACGCCAACAGACATGTTTGCCGCAAAAAATACAGGAATTTTCTCTGCTGCCTGTGCAATGTACGCGCGCTGCTGCTGGCTTTGCCCCGTCGTTGCAATGACAAGCGGCATTTTCTTTTCACAGGCATAATCGCACAACGCCTGCGTCGCACCTGCAACAGAAAAGTCCACAATGCAATCCGCGGCGACATCACAATGCGCCAAATCCTGAAAAATCTGCTGTGCCGGATCCGCAGTCAACTCCGGGCTGACACACGCGGCAACTGCCGCGCCGCAGACACCGTCGCGTACCATCTGGCAAACGATGCGTCCCATATGACCGCCCGCGCCATGGATTAAAACCTTCATCGCATCATCCTCAAATGAGCCCGTGTCCGCGCATCAGCGCAAACAGTTTCTGTTGATGTGCATCTTCCATTGGCGTCAGCGGCAAGCGCAGGTAATTCTCACAATATCCCATTGCCGCCATCGCCGCACGCACGGGGATCGGGTTCACCTCACAGAACAGCGCCTGAATCAGCGGCAGATATTCAAACTGCATCGCCGCACTTTCTGCAACCTTTCCTTCATCAAAGAGCCTGCACATCAAGCTGGTCTGTGCGGGAAGCAGGTTGGACAATACGGAAATAACGCCCGCACCGCCAACGGACATCAGCGGTACAATCTGATCGTCATTACCGGAATAGATGTCAAGCTTATCGCCAACAAGCGCCGCTGTCTCGACAATCTTTGAAATATTGCCGCAAGCCTCTTTAATTCCGACAATATTCGGATGTTCTGCCAGCACGGCATATGTAGACGGCTCAATATTAACGCCCGTACGCGAAGGAACGTTGTACAAAAGAAGCGGAATATCAGCCGAATCCGCAATCGCCGTAAACGACGCAATCAGTCCCTTTTGGGTCGCCTTATTATAATAAGGGGTTACAACCAGCGCCGCGTCCGCGCCGATACTCGCTGCAAAACGCGTCATATCAATCGCATAAGACGTATCATTGGAACCCGTTCCGGCAATAAACGGCACGCGGCCCGCAATGCGTTCTCCCGCAAAACGCAAAACCTCGCGATGTTCCTCATCGCTCATCGTAGATGCCTCACCCGTCGTACCGGCGATCACCAACGCGTCAATTCCCTGTTCAATCTGCCAATCTATCAGTTTGCCAAACGCTTTATAGTCCACGCCCTGTTGTGTAATGGGGGTAATCAACGCCGTTGCGGCGCCGCGGAAAATGGATTGCGTCTTCATCTTCATGACTCCTTTCAGGCATATCACATTACCGTAAAATACGGCTTATGTTTGCTAAGATTCTATCAAAGTGCAAAACCATGGTCAACTTCTCCTTTCCAAAGCGGCATCATTTGCATATTTTTTCGCACAAAAAGTCTAATTTAAAGCATTTATTTCTGATTCAATAGCATATTATGCTCGAAACAGTAAAACTTTCCCGTTCTTATACCTGAATCTATGAAAAACTATACATTTTAATCGGACCAATAAAAAGCGGCTGCAGATAAAAGCAGCCGCTTTTTATTGGTCCGCCAGCAAACCACCATCTTCAATTCTCCATCTGTTTGGCAAAAAATGCGGCCGCTGCCTCCGTCAGCT
>JAHZHV010000033.1:21291-29691 GCA_019420085.1 Christensenella sp. | reverse complement strand
CAGAGTCCGACGGCAAGCACGATGAGAAACGCCGTACACAGGCCGCGCAGGCGCGTCAGCGGCGCGATGGACTGCGTGTAGGCGGGGTTGGCGACGCGGATGTCGTACAGACTTGGGGTAAATGATGTGGAGGATTTGACCTGCTCCATAATGTCGGAGAGTTTTGCCGGATCGTCGATGAAAAAAGTGACGTTGGAATAAAAGTTTGCTTCGCTTTCGGTTCCTCTGGAGCGGGCTATATCATCAAAGACCAGACGACAGGTGTTGTAATCGCAGAAGATATGGTTTTCGGCAATGGTTTTTTCCGTCGAATATGTGGCAGAGAACTGATCGCTGACGACGTCAAAGAGACCGACAATTTCTAAATCATAGCTGCCAAACAGGTCTTCCCGCGTACCGCGCCCGTCATATTGCAGTTTCAGGCTTTCCGCGTGGATTGTATCACCGATTGCAAGATCGTTTGTTTCGGCAAGATATGTGGATATGATTGCCTTCTGCCGGTCATCCGGGGTGATATGGTGCCCTTCGACAAGTTTCAGCGCGCCGCGCAAAAAGTACTCCTGACGCGAGGAATCCATGCAGAAAAAAACGGTGGATGTTTGACGGCTGGCAAGGTCATATTCGACAGAAGTTCGTTGGGTTTCCCCCGGTATCGTTTTGGCATAAAGTCCCGACCGCAACGTCAGATCCGGTAAGTAGAACCACCAGTCGTTGTTAACGTTATAACCGGCAATGCCGTCGATTGCCATAACAGCGTCGATGACGCTGTCGTCCAAGCGCTCCGAGCCGATATACACATAGGAAACGCCGCCATTTTCATGTACCGTCATTTCATATAGTTCCGGGGAAGATTGTGTGTTATCTGCCATAGACATGGAAAAGGCGGCGCCGAGGGACAGGGAGAGTGCATCGGCGGCGGAAGAAGCGGCGCGGCGGATGGGAAACAGCGCCAGCAGGGCGGAAAAGAGCACCGTGCACATGACAAGGAGCGTGACGGATTTTTTCCAGCCGCGCAGGCAATACAGAAAAACACGGCGGAGCATGCAAAAGCCCTCCTTAATTTTATTGGGAAGGAAAATGGAGACACAGGGAAGGGTGAGAACCCTTCCCTGTGCGCGGCATGGGATGCTGATGATGATCTTAAAAAATACTTGCTGCGCATGATTACGGTCAGGGCGTGAGTAGAGTTAGATTGCAAGGAGCCGTACAAGAATGTATTGTATATTTCGTGGTTTTTTACAAAATTCCTTTTTTATTGCATGCCTTACAACCCTGTGAAAAATGCAGTTTTGCTAGTGGCAGGCAAGATACGACGTCGTGGAATATTCTATTTTCGTGATGACGTTTGCAGCATACCCAGAGCCTAGAAGTGCGTGATGACGCTGCTGTCATTCTCATCCAGTTTGCCGCGCTCGACGCTGCGCAGTTGTTCATAGTCGGCTTGTGATATTTTAAAGACGCTACTTGCCGGTCGTAGACATAGCAGTGTTTTGGCGGCGTCAGAAACAGGGTAAAGATGACTGCCTCATGATAAAGCAAATCGATTTTATGTGACGGTAATAAATTAAGAAACAGAAAACAACTGTCAACCGGCCGACAGGCAGGTATGGAAAGTAAACATCTTTTCGATGTTTTCTTGACAGAAAAATACGTATGGTGTGAACACGGATTCATATCGCCGGATTGCATTTCACCGTAGCGATCGGGAGCCATTTTGAAAAAGCGTATACCAAAAAGAAACCAAACGTGCCTTATATGCCGCCGCCTTTTATAACCCAGGCCGAGACAAACGTACAGTTTGTACTATGTAGACAGCGTACTGGAAAAGACAACTTTTGTAAAACAAAAACTAACAATTATTCCTGCCATATCTGCACAGCGGGCGCAGGCGCGGCAAAATCGAAGGATTCAAACGCAATGTCGGGGCGCAGAAATGATGGATCAATGCGGTCATCCAAAATGACAACGTGCGCCATTTTTTATTCACCACCCGTTCGTGTTTTTTTGAGTATAGCAGATCGGCGCGCGGCGTGCCACTGTCAAATGCGCGTGGGAATTGTTGTTTTAAAATGTGTTTTTAATGGATGCACAGAAAGGTGATTTGTGTTTTATGGAATACCTGTTTGAACACAAAAATGCCATGCCCTGCGCGGATTTTGCTGCGGGGCATGGCAGATGAAATCAGAATAGCTGTCCGGGAAGCACGCGTTTTTGCTTTGGCGGGAAGTTTTGATCGAATCGCTCCGCGTCGGCTTGCGATACGCCGTACCCCGCGGGCGTATGGTAGACGCCGGCAATGCCATGCAGGAAACCGGGTTCCAGTTCGCGGATCAGAAAATACGGCACAATTTCATCCGGCGGCGCACCATGCCAGCGGACACCGTGGACGCCGGCCGGCACAAAACCCAGACGGCCGTAAAAACCGGGATTTCCTTCGATGCACAGTGCACCTGCGCCAAGACGGCGCGCGCGGCGCATGGATTCCTCAATCAGAAGCGTGCCCAGCCCGCGCCGCTGATATGCGGGATGGATGCTGACCGGTCCGAACGTCATGACGGGAAGCGTTTGTGCGTTGTCGCACACAATCCCGGCACGCATGTACAGGATATGCCCGATCAGTTGTCCGCCGTCTTCCAGTACAAGATCCAGTTCCGGCACGAAGGCAGGATCCGTGCGCAGAACGTGCACAATATAGTGTTCCAGACAGCCCGGACGGTACACGTTCCAGAATGCCTCGCGCGTTACGTTTTCCACTGCCGCATAGTCGCGCGGCGTTTCATTGCGGATGTGCATGAAATTCTCCTTATTTTATCGTTGCCGATTACCCCGGCAAAACAGGCGCATACCTGCCCGGAAGATTGCACAATGCGGGAAAGTTTATTCATACTTGCCCTTTGCGACTTTTTTCCCAAGCAGCACGCTTTGATTTTTGTTGACAAAGGATCTTGTCCGCGCACGAAGCAGCGTTTTACGTCCCTGCGGCGTGCGCGTATAGACAAGATGGTAATTGCCCAGTACGCGGCGCATGTGTTTTTCAAAGACGGCGGCGCGCTCCTTGCGGTTTGCGAATACTTCCGGTACGCAGTAATATTCGCTGCTTTTTACGCATCTTGTCTTTCGCGTCAATAAATATCTTGGATTATCGATCACGCCCCAGATTTCCTGCATGCAGCCCGAAAACGTCGTCTTATCCCGCATGGTTCCGCCGCGCAGCCATGTGCCGATGTATGTGCCGTCTGTATCCTGGACGGCGGCCTTGCAATGCGCACCGTCTTCCAGTGCGCCGATTTCAAGCAGTGCGTCTGTAACCGCCTGCGCGATGCGCTTCATCCGCCGTGCGGGTGTGCTGAAGCGAAACAGCTTTACTGCATATTTGGCTGCGAAAAAAGCGGCGGCGCACAGCCCGGCGCCAAGTGCGAACAAGACCGGTGCTTGCGCGTTGTGTAACATGACCCGCCCGGCTGTCAGCAATACGCCCACGATAATACTGAGAATTTCCATGCCCAGCGCGTGGATAAACACATATCCGGTCGGTACGTCCGATGCGGGGACGGACTCCACCTGCTCGACCTGCATGCCGCCGTATATGACGCCGAGAGCATCCTGCCAGCGTGCGCGCAGTGCGTCCCGATCCGCTGCCCGTGCAAGCATGGTCTGATTGATCTGGTCCATTTGCCTGCGGGTATGAAAAGACGCAATCCCCAGCCGGTCGATGCCGCTTTCAATACAGTTTTCTTTCCAGGAGACGCCTAAAAAGGCGTCGAAACGGCGCACAAGCGTCTCATAATCGCCGCAAAGTTCCGTGTCCGCGTTCTTTTCCGCTTTTTGCGGAAAGACACATGCAAGATGCCAGATGTTGCCCGTCTTTTGCGGATGTGTGCGGTCAATGCGGATCGTGCGTCCGCGCATCTGATTGCTGAGCATAAAAGAGCCCACATAGGTCGCCAAAATCAGCGTATTGATGCAGGGCGCGTCCCAGCCCTCGCCAAGCAGAGATTTTGTGCCGATCAGCGTGTTGATCTTTCCCTGCGAAAACAGCGCCGTTACCGCTGCGACAAGATGCGTGCTGCGCCCGCCGCTGCTGTGCAAAAGACCGTAGCCGGTGTCTTTCATCGGGGACAGCGCCGCGCTTTCCCCATAGGGGGCAAGCTGCGCCTGCAGTGCCTGCTGCGTGTCAAGCGGAAGCAGCACCACCGTGCCGCTGAGACACCCCAGACGAACGCCCGCGACGGCTTTGCGCCGCAGCGATTCAAAAATCGGTACGGCGCCGAGCTCGGACAAAAGCGGACGCTCCGATCCAACAAGCGGCAGCGCATCTTTTTTAATGTAGTCGCACAGGACAAGCAGACGAAGATTTTCTCCCAGGGCATTGTATTCGGCCTGCACAATTGTCCCGATGCTTTCCATTTTCCCCTGACTTTTCATCAGCAGTTTCTGCAATGCTTCCTGCTGCGTCAAAACGACGCGGTTGCGGTGTATGCAGCCGGCTTCTTTGAGTGATTGAAGCAGCTGCTGCCGCTGCGCCGGGGCGGCGCAATAAGAATCGGCGTCGTCGTATAGAAAGCCCTGCAGGAGTGTTTCCAGCCAGTGCATATCCAGATCGGGCAGCCTTCCCTTTGTCCCGATCAGTTCTTTTAAGTAGGGAGAAAACGCAACATTCTGCGCCTGGCAGAAGATCAGAAGCGATGAAAAGTATTCGGGATGGTCCAGAAAAAATTCGCTGCACGCTTCGCCGCAATGCAGTCCCTTATGGGAGGCGATGCTGTCTGTAAACGTGCGATCCGCCAAAAGTGCGTCGTACAGTTCCTGCACCGCCTGCTGCTGCGTCTGGATTTTGTCAAGTTCTGCCTTTGTGGGCCAGTTGAAATAGACGTAGTCCTCGTGCGGACACAGGCTGCCTTCGCACACCAGTTCCGGTGTGAAGATCTCCTCATCGATGGGACCGCAAAGGTCGATGTAGCGCTTCCATTGCGCGGGCGTACTGTCATAGGGCGGCGTTGCCGTCAGTGCAATGACTGTCATTTCGGGAAACGATTTTAAAAACGCTTCCAGTGCGTTCCACCACTGACTGCGCAGATGATGCGCTTCATCCAGACACACGGTCTGTACGCCTGCGGCTTTTACCTGCTGGATGATGTCAAAGTCCCGAAAATCCACCGACTCTGCCTGCGGCGCATCGTCTTCCTCGTCCGCAAGTTCGCCCTCGTCGTGCTGCATGGCGCTGTACAGCGCCTGGTAGGTGATTGCGGTGATGGCACGCATCTGCCGAAGATCATTGGAAAGAAGATCCTCCGGTCTGTTTCCGGCGACAAGAAAACCTTCTTCAATGCGGTGCAGCCATTGCTGGCGGATGGTGATGCTTGGCGACAGGATCAGGCACGGTTTCCCCAGACGGCGGATCAGCTCAATGCCAAGCGTCGTTTTTCCAGACCCCGGTGCGGCGACGATATGTACTTTCCCATCGTTTAAATGGTGCTGCGCGTTGGTCAGGACGCGCTGCTGATAGTCGCGCCATTTTCCTTTGAATTGCAGAACACCTTCGTATGGATTCTGTGTCATTGCAAACCTCGCGTTTTTATCCGGCATGCGGACAAAAGATATGGTACGGATATTGTATCATATTTGAATCATCCGGCGTGCATTGCGGGAGAAATACCGTGTTGTGTGCAGGGTTACAATCATGTGCTTTTGTATGAAATGGAGTTAAAAACACAAAGACTCAAATTAAGACAGGGTAAATTCGATTGGATATCAATGGAAAGAATTTTAAATTACATTGGTAATAAATGAGACATACCATACGCACAATCGACTATGTCATGAGAAATGAACGGGATTGGCAATATCGGATGTGATGAGCAAAAACTCCTGCAATATCGTGCAAAAAGAAGTATCGCGCGGAAAACGATAAAATCCAATCACACCCTCTTTATGATTGCGAAGGGTGTGATTGGAAGATGATTGCTGTATCATGATACAGTTACAATTATGCTCTGAAATTGTGCCCACAATCATGACAGAAATAGATTCTTTTTTTAGTGGAAAACCATCCTTTTGATTGCCACACGTATCCTTTGCCGGTAGATTTTTTTATGATTGCCATCCACCAATCATAGCAAAGGAAAATCATCATTCCGACAAACCATTTTGCCATGATCCACATAAAGTACCATATACCAAACAAAATCATCCAAAGACAACCATGTTTACTCTTTTCAGATGATAACTGCACTTTTGTGCTTCCGCATTTGGGACACTTTATATTGAGTGCCATATTATATCTCCCAACCATTTTTGTAGATTTTATAACGAAAAAAGACAGAAGCCAATACATGATGTGATTTAGAATGTCGTATACTTAGAAAAAGTTATATTTTGTATAAAAGACATGGAAATGATGTATATATGCATATTATGATGAGGAAATTTTTTAACTTGTTTTAAGAATAAAAGAAGAGACAAACTTTCGCTAAAATAAGTTTGTCTCTTTTTGAGCGGAGAAGGAGGGATTTGAACCCTCGCGCCGCTATTCGCGACCTACACCCTTAGCAGGGGCGCCTCTTCGGCCACTTGAGTACTTCTCCATGCCCTACAAATATGAAATTGGCGGAGAGAGAGGGATTCGAACCCCCGGTGCCTTTCGGCATCACCGGTTTTCAAGACCGGCTCCATAAACCGCTCGGACATCTCTCCCCGATACCAACCCAGTATAGCAGGAAACAGGGAAGGTGTCAACCGACAATTTTATGGGGGCGCCTGTGACGCATTGTCACGTGCAAAGGCGTGTGCTATACTGGGAAAAGAATTTGTAAAACCGCAAAGAAGCGGCGTGAAAGGGGTAATCGGCGATGCAAAACAAAGCGGCGGCGGACGTGCGTCTGCCTGCGGCATATTGGATCTGTCTTTGCGTATTTTCCTTGGTAGCGGCCTGGCGGCTGTTTGTTGCGATTGTCAGAGGCTTAAATGCTGCGTTTTATCTGGATTTCTTTGTTTCAGCGTGCGCGCTGATTGCCGCAGCGATGCAAAAGGGACGTGCGCGCAATCTGATTGCAGGATGCGGACTGCTGGCTACCGCGGTTTTGACGCAGATTGTCGGCGGCGGATATCAGGTCAATATCGGTGGTATCTTCATGAGCGGCAGCGGACTTTTGGCCCTGCGGCATGCGGCGGATCTTGCGTACTATATTATAATGACTGCAGCGGCGGTGCTGCTGCTATTGCGCCGGAACGCCGCAGCGTCGGCCGTGTCGCTGGGTGCGCTTTTGTGTGCGCTGATCTATACCGTCTCTTCCATGGTCATTACGACTGTTTACACGGGCAACTTCTTTGTTACATGGAGCTGGTGGGTACAAAACGGCATGCTGGTTCCCATCTACTATGCAGCGATGCTGCTGCTTGCGCTGACGGTTTTTTTACTGGGATACGATGACTTTATTGCGCCGTTTCACCGCCGCAGACGGGCGCGTTTGCTGCCGGAGAATAAAACTGCGCGCAGACGGGGCGCTTGATGCACGAATCGATGACGGCGCATTTGCGCCGGTGCGCCGCATGCCTTGACAGGCCTGCGGCGCAGTTTTATAATGCCAGATTGTGTATACAGATTTCCTCTTGAATCACGGATGCAGGGTAGAAAAAGCGGGAGGTGCGGCATGCACGAGTATGACAAGCAGACAAGGCGTCTTACAACGGCGTTGATTGTATTTCAGATTCTGTCGTTTGCGGCGCTTGTGCCGATGAACTATCACAATGTCTATCTGACGCAGATCGGCTTTACCAGTCAGCAGATCGGCCTTTGGGGTTCCGTTTGCGGCATCGTGGCGATGGTGACGCTGCCTTTGTGGGGCATCATCGCGGATAAAACGCGCTCGGGAAAGCTGACGTTTGTGCTGTCGATGCTGCTGTACGGCCTGTTGTATCTTCTGATGCCGCTGGCCGGGAAACTGTATGCGGTAAACGCGCTGCCGATGTACGCGATTTTGTCCGTGTACGGCACGATCAAGCAGTCCACGCGCTCGCTGCAGGACGCCTGGTTTGTCTCCACCGCGGCGCCGTTTGGCATTAACTATGCGTCGCTTCGCATGTGGGGCGCTGCAGGATTTGCCGTGGTGTCGGTGATCGTGGGATTCGCCGTGGATTATACGGGCGTGCCGTTTTTGTTCTATCTTACGACGGCGCTGTGCGTCATCTTTGCCGTGGCGTGCCTGCGCTTTCACGAGCCGCAGCCGCCGCAGGAAAAACAGGCGCGCATTGTGCGCCATAAGATGCGCCCGTGGGTGCTGTTCCGCAATTATTACTATGTCAGCGCGCTGATTATGGTCTTTACGCTTGCCACCTATCATGCGCTGACGCTGAGCTTTTATCCCTATATTCTCGAGCATGCGGGCGTCAACCCCGACAAGC
>JAHZHV010000033.1:11620-21281 GCA_019420085.1 Christensenella sp. | reverse complement strand
CCGGGTACGGGGCGTTTGTGCAGGCGGCGCTGATGTGGCTGATGACGCGCTTTGGACGGCATACCAAAGCCTACATGTGGCTGATTTTTGCCGGCGTCGTCGCCGCGGCGGAAAACGTCATGTATGCCGTGGCCAGCGGCATGGGAATGATGATGATCGCCGGGACGCTGTGGGGCATTGAGATGGGCATTAACGTCTCCGTCCTGCCGCGGTATGTGTTCTCTATCGTGCCGCAGGAGTACGCCACGACGGCGCAGACGTTCGACGGGACGGTCGTGATGCTGCTTTGCGTCGTGGGAAACGTCGTGGCAGGCTATGTGATCGCGGCAGTCGGCATTTCTACATATAATCTTGGTATCGCGGCCATTCAGCTTGTACTGACGGCGCTGTTTGCCGCAAGCATCCCCTTCGGGGCGCGCGTGCTGAAAAAGACGCCGCCGTGGCGCGAACGGGCCTGATTCGGCGCGCCGCCTTCGGGCGGCGTTTGGGTTAATGCAGAAAATAAGGAGACGCTATGGAAAAACAGCCGCTGTATCACGATTCGCATGACATGCGCTATCGCGCGCCGTTCGGCGCCGTGCGCGTCGGGCAGACCGTCACGCTGCGCATGGGCATTCTGGACGGCTTTTATGTATCCCTGCCGCGCGTGCGCATCCGCACGGGACATACGGAAACGACGCTGCCGCTGCGCGAGACGGGGCATGTGCTGGACGGGTATTACCTGGTGGAGACGACGTTTACGCCCGCGCAGACGGGACAGCACTGGATTTCCTTTGCGGCAGAAAACGGCGTGGGGCATACGATGACGCTGTGCGACGATATGGAGCATTACGGCGGCGTGGGCAGCGTGCGCTATGACGGAAGCGACGTGCCGTATCTTTTGACGGTATATGAAAAGGATTTCTTTGTGCCGGAATGGTTCTGCGATACGGTGATGTATCAGATCTTTCCCGACCGCTTTTTCCGCGCCGAGACGGCGTCGTGCGCGCAGAAGCCGCGCATGCATGCGGACTGGGACGAGGATGTCTGCATCGATCCGCTGCCGGGACAGGATCATTACATCGCGGACGATTTTTTCGGCGGCAATCTTGCCGGCATCATGGAAAAACTGCCGTATCTTTCCTCGCTGGGTGTGCGGGTTCTGTATTTGAATCCGATTTTCCTGTCGATTTCCAATCATCGCTACAATACGGCCGATTATGAGACGGTCGACCCGCTGCTTGGCACGAATGCGGATTTTACCGCGCTTTGCCGGGCGGCGCGCGCGCAGGGCATCCGGATTATTCTGGACGGCGTGTTTTCGCATACCGGAAACATCAGCCGCTATTTCAATGCCGACGGGCGCTTTGCCGATACGGGCGCGGCGCAGTCGCAGGCATCGCCGTACTATGCGTGGTACAGCTTCCGGGAATGGCCGGGCAAATACGAATGCTGGTGGGGGGACGAATCGCTTCCGAATGTGCGGGAGGAGGAGCCTTCCTACCGGCAGTATATCCTCGGGGAAAACGGCATTGTGCGCCGCTGGATTCGGGCGGGGGCGTCGGGCTTCCGGCTGGACGTGGCGGACGAATTGCCGGATCTTTTCCTGGATGAACTGTTTCAGGCGGTTCGCGCCGAGGACCCGGAGGGCGTCGTGCTGGGCGAGGTGTGGGAAAACGCCGCGCTGAAGGAGGCCTATGGAAGGCTGCGCACCTATATGCACGGGCGGCAGCTGCACAGCGTGATGAATTATCCGCTGCGAAACGCGCTGCTTGATTTCCTGCTTGGACGCTGCGACGCCGCCGCCGTGGCGCGCGTCGTCACGCAGCTTGCCGAGCAGTACCCGCGCGGGATTTTCCATGCGCTGATGAATATGTCGGGCACGCATGATGTGCCGCGCGCGCTGTCGCTGTTAAGCGGCGTCGACGCCGATGCGCTGCCGCGCGACGCGCAGGGCGCCGCCGAGCCGGACGAATCGCAGCTTGCGCTTGGCAAACTGCGCCTGCGGATGCTGTTTGCCGCGCTGTTTTTCCTGCCGGGCAATCCGTGCATCTATTACGGCGACGAGGCGGGTATGACCGGCTGGCGCGATCCGTATTGCAGGCGGCCGTTCCCGTGGGGGCGCTGCGATGAAGCGCTGACGCAGACGGTGCGCGAACTTGCGGCGCTGCGCGCGCAGTGCGCGCCGCTTTGCGGCGGGGATGTGCGCTTCCTCGACGCGGGCACGGATTTGCTTGCGTTTCGGCGGAAAAAGGGGCATGCCTGCGCTGTGGCGTATTTAAACCGCAGTGCGCAGCCGTGCAGTGTGACGCTGCCGCCGGGGGCGTGGCGCGACGCGCAAAGCGGCGCGGCGCTGGATGCGGCGCAGACGCTGCCGCTGCCGGCGCTTGGCTGGCGCGTTGTGGAAAAAATGCAATAAAATGGAACGGGACGGCAGCGCCGTCCCGTTTTGCGGTGCGGGGACGGATATGTTACAATGACACGGGACTTTTGCCATCGAGAAAAAAAGGAGGGGGATGCGCAATGCAGGCGGCAAGCCTTTTGATCGTCGAGGACGATGCGGCGCTTGCGCAGCAGATGGCCGAACGCCTTGCGGCGTGGGCGTATCGCTGCCGGACGGTGCAGGATTTCGGCAATGTGCTGGGCGAGTTTGCGCAAAGCGGTGCGCAGCTTGTCATTTTGGACGTGTCTCTTCCTCTTTTTGACGGGTATTACTGGTGCGCGCAGATTCGAAAGATTTCCAAGGTGCCGATTATCTTCGTCTCCGCTGCGGCAGATGAAATGAACATCGTCATGGCGGTTAACATGGGTGCGGACGACTTTATCGTCAAGCCGTTTGACTTCAGCGTTCTGGCTGCCAAGGTGCAGGCGCTGTTGCGGCGCACCTATGATTTTGGCGCGCCGCAGGCACTTTTGTCCTGCGGCAATGTGACGCTGTGCGTTTCCGACGGGACTGCGACGGTGGATGGGCAGCGCGTACGCCTGTCGCGCAATGAACAGCGTATTTTGCAGGTGCTGTTTGAAAATCGCGGGCAAACGGTGCCGCGCGCACTGCTGATGCAGCGGCTGTGGGAGACGGATCTTTATGTGGATGAAAACACGCTGACGGTAAATGTGACGCGCCTGCGCCGAAAGCTTGCGCAGGCAGGCGCGCCGGCATTGATCGAGACAAGAAAGGGAGAAGGGTATCTGGTCAGATGAAGCGGGCGTTGTCTTATCTTCTGCGGCACTCAGTGTGGATACTGATGTCTTTCGTATTTGTACTGGTATTTGTCGTAATCGCGGCGCTGTATGGCAGGCCGATGTATTTCGAGGGCCTGCTTTATGCTTCGGGGCTTTGTCTGTTCCTTGCGCTGGTTGCCGCAGGCGTGGGATTTGCAAGGTATGCGCGCCGCTGCCGTACGGTTGAATCGCTGCAGGCTTCTACGGCGCTGCGGCTGGATGAATTGCCGCCGCCGCGCGACGCGCTGGAGGAAGCGTATCAGGCGCTTGTGCGCCAGCTGTGTGCGGATGCTGCGCGCCAGGGACAGGAGGCGGCAGATCAGCGGGAACAGATGATGGAGTATTACACACTCTGGGCGCATCAGATTAAGTCGCCGGTGGCGGCGATGCAGTTGATGCTGCGCCCGGAGGATGAGGCGCTGCGCGCACAGGTATTCCGCGTCGATCAGTATGTCAACATGGCGCTTGCCTATCTGCGCACCGATTCGCAGAGCACGGATTTTGTCTTTCGCCAGTGCAGTCTTGAAAAGGCGGCGCGCGCCTGCGTACGCAAGTATGCGCCGCTGTTTATTCGCGCAAAGGTGCGGGTACAGGTTTGCGGAGAAGACGCAAAAGTGCTTTCGGATGAAAAGTGGCTGTGCTTTTTGATCGAGCAGGTGCTGTCCAACGCCATTAAATACACGCCCGAGGGCGGCAGTGTAACGATTTCGATTGCACAGGATGCGCTGACGGTTTCCGATACGGGAATCGGAATTGCGCCGGAGGACCTGCCGCGCGTATTTGACAAGGGCTTCACCGGTGAAAACGGACGGCTGGACAAGCGTGCCACGGGCGTCGGGCTGTATCTGGTATCCCGTGTGGCCGGCAAGCTGGGGCATACGGTGACGCTGACGTCGGTGCAGGGCGAGGGTACAACGGTGCGCTTTGGCTTTGAGATGACGCCGATCGCGCCGGATTAAGATGCAAAGAACGCAAACACGCCGCGCAATCTTGCAGTTTTGTAAGGTTGCGCGGCGTTTTGTAAGGTAAATCGATGGAAGAAATGATGCGGCAATGCCACAATAATGGATGTAAGCAATCATTTTGCCGCAAGGAGGAGAAAACGCAATTATGTCGCTTCTTGAAGTGAACAATCTGCAAAAAATCTATACCACGCGCCTGGGCGGAAACCGCGTGCAGGCGCTGTCACGCGTCAGTTTTGCCGTGGAACAGGGTGAGTATGTTGCCATTATGGGGGAATCGGGTTCCGGCAAGACGACGCTTTTGAATATTCTGGCGGCGCTGGATCGTCCCACGCAGGGACAGATTTTGCTGGACGGGCGGGACTTTGCCAGCGTTTCCAACCGTGATGCGGCGGCATTCCGCCGGCAGAATATCGGCTTTGTCTTTCAGGATTTCCATCTGCTGGATACGTTTGATCTGCGGGATAATATTCTTTTGCCGCTGGTTTTGTCGGGCGTGTCCTACGATGCTATGCAGCAGAAACTTGCCCCGCTTGCCAGGAAGCTTGGCATTTCGGATATCCTGCGCAAATATCCCTATGAGGTTTCGGGCGGACAAAAACAGCGCGCAGCCATTGCCCGTGCGCTGATTACGCAGCCGCGCATTATTCTGGCGGATGAGCCCACCGGCGCGCTGGATTCTCGCGCGACGGATTCGCTGCTTTCGCTGTTTGCGCAGATTAACCGTGAGGGACAGACGATTTTGATGGTGACGCATTCCATCCGTGCAGCCAGCCGCGCCGGCCGCGTGCTGTTTATCAAGGACGGTGAGGTGTTCCATCAGCTGTATCGCGGTCAGGCGGATGACGATGCGATGTATCAGAAGATTTCGGATACACTGACGCTTTTGACCACGGGAGGTGAGCGCGCTTGAAAATGCGGCTGTATCCGCGCATGGCGGCGCAGAATATTGTACGGCACAGGCGTTTCTACTATCCGTTTATCCTTGCGCTTGTCGGCACCATTGCGGCGTTTTACATCGTCGCGGCCATCGGCATGGACCCGGGCATGTACCAGCTGCGCGGCGCCAACTATGCCGTGATTTTTGCGCAAATCGGCGTGTTCGTACTTGCTTTTTTCTGTACGATCTTTCTGTTTTATACCAACAGCTTTTTGATGAAGCAGCGCAATGCCGAAATCGGGCTTTACAATGTCCTTGGCATGGAGAAACGGCACATATCCACGATTCTGACGCTTGAAATGCTGATCGTCTGGGCTGTCGGTATGGTGGCCGGACTGATCCTTGGCATTGTGTTTCACAAGCTTGTGGCGTTAGGACTGTGCAGTGCAATGCGCCTTGACGTTCCGTTCGGGTTTGGCATATGCCTGCGGGCGATCGCATCGTCGCTTGTGCTTTTTTCCGGCATTTTGCTGCTGATCCTTTTGTACAATCTGCGTGCGGTGGGCAAGGCGCGGCCGATTGAACTTCTGCATGCCGCGGATGCAGGAGAGCGCGAACCGCGTACGCGCTGGCTGCCGGCGCTGTTTGGGGTACTCAGCCTCGGCGGCGGGTATGCCATTGCGTTGTGGTCGCCCGACGCGTATTCGGCACTGGGACTGTATTTTGTAGCGGTGATTCTCGTGATTATCGGAACGTACTGCCTGTTTTCTGCGGTCAGTATCGCGGTGCTGAAAATGCTGCGCAGGAGCCGCTGGTATTACAAAAAGCCGCAGCGGTTTATCAACGTTTCGGGTATGCTCTACCGCATGAAGCAGAACGCGGTCGGCCTTGCCAATATCTGTATTTTGTCCACAATGGTACTTGTGATGATTTCCGGCACGGTTTCGCTGTATCTTGGCGTGGAGGACGCCGTGGCAGCCACACAGCCATATGATTGCAGGGTCACCGTCTATGACGACGTCGTGTCTGCGCAGGACCCGGCGATGGACGCGGCGCTGGATGCACAGCTGATGCAGCTTGCGCGCGATGCGTTCCGGCAGGAGGGGGTCGGCGTCGAAAAGCTTTTTGTGCGCCGCTATCTGAATGCGCATGTATCCGTCCTGCCCGGCGGCGACGTGTATCTGGATTATCACGAAAACGGCGACAACTGCACCATGTACTGGATGACGGCCGAAGAATATGCGCACGGCACGCAGAGCGAGCCGGCGCACCTTATGGCGGACGAGGCGCTGGTATTTGCACAAGGCGACGCATGGCAGGATGTGGACACGCTGACGTTTACCGACGGGGAAGGCGGCACGCTTGTGCTCAAATGCGCCGGGCCAACCGGAAGCCTTGACGCCTGGCAGGCGCAGGAAGGCGAACGCATGGGCGGGGAGTTTGACGCGCGCGTCATCGTCGTCGTGCGTGACGCGCAGGCGCTGTCGCAGATCTGCGCCATGCGGCAGAAAAATACGGAGAATTCCACGCAAACGCAGCTTGCGCGCATTCTGTTTGCCGATGTGCAGGGCGACGCTGCGGCGCAGCAGCAGGCATTGGATACCCTGCAGCGGGAAGTGTATGAGACGTTCCAGGTTGATACCTGCCTTACCAGTTCGCGCGCGGCGCTGTATGAGGAGATGATCGGCATGGCAGGCGGATTCCTCTTCCTCGGTGTGTTCCTGGGCCTTGTGTTCATCATGGCAGCGGTGCTGATTGTCTATTACAAGCAAATCTGCGAGGGCTATCAGGACAGACGGCGCTTTTGCATCATGCAGCAAGTCGGCCTGCAGCGCCGCCAGATTCGCGCCTGCATCAATGCGCAGATGCTGACCGTGTTCTTTCTGCCGCTTGGCGTGTCCATTGTGCATATTGCATTTGATCTGCGGCTGATGAACCAGCTTTTGACACTGTTTTCGCTGAATAATACATCGCTGACGTTTGTTTGCTCGGCAGCGACGCTCACGGTGTTTGCACTGCTGTATGCGGTCGTTTATCTGGTTACGGCGCGTACCTACAACAAAATTGTTTCACAGGATATCCGTGCGTAAAGATGCGGACAAACCAAAAGGCATGCGTTTTGCATGCCTTTTTTTTCTCGTGTAATGCCGACGGACGCCCGATAGAAAGACCAAATCCTGTGCGTGCGAAGATGGGGGGAAGAACGGCGGCATATTGTTTTGACGATGGCGGTGAGAAA
This sequence comes from Christensenella sp., assembly GCA_019420085.1. Classification (GTDB taxonomy): domain Bacteria; phylum Bacillota; class Clostridia; order Christensenellales; family Maliibacteriaceae; genus RGIG9107. The sequence goes on along the minus strand of JAHZHV010000033.1, from coordinate 13,999 downwards.
ACACCCTGTAATTGCATACGCCGGTGTATATACCGGCGCGGGAAACGAATATAAAACAATGATGTTTGAATGAAATGGAAGGCGTTCTTTTTTTGCGGAATGCTTTTGCACCGATGCGACAGATTAGTCCTGCGCTGAAGGTGCATCCGGCAGGATCCAGCCTTTTTGCTGTGCTTCGTCGATGGCGCGAAGCACAAAGGGTTTAAGCGCGGGCAGAACTTCAAAGACAAGTCCTGTGCGTGCCAGTACCTGTGCGCGCGTCACCTGACCAAGCCGCCAGGTATGTCCCATTGTTACGACATTGTTCAAAAAAGGCTGAATGCGATCGGCGGCGTTGGCAAGCCGCGCTTCGCTTGTCTGACAGGCGTCAAATTCCTTCCACAGCAGATAGAATTCTTCTCCCTGTTCCTGCGGCAGCATGCCGAACAGCTTCGTGGCAGCGGCCTCTTCCCGCGCAAGTTTATCCTGATTGCCGGCAACATCGTAGGCGAAGGTATCCCCTGCATAGATTTCAACCAGATCGTGCGCCGTGCAAAGCGCAAGGACATGCCCCATATCAAACGGTTCCGGCATGTAGGGCGCCAGCACCATCGCCGTCAGACTCAGGTGCCAGGAGTGCTCCGCGTCGTTCTCCCGGCGGGAGTAGTCGGCAAGCATCGTGCGGCGCAGAATATTTTTCATCTGGTCGCATGTGACAAGAAATGAAAGCCGGCTGTCCAGCGCGGCATTATCGGTTTTGGGAAGCGTCATGGTTGTCCTCCTTTTGTTCTGCGAAAGGCGCCTGCATGGTCTGCCGCTGCGCGGCAAGACGCAAAAATGCCATCAGCGCGCCCGGCGCGCAGAATATGACGGCATAAAAGGCATAGTCATTTGTGCGGGCGATGAGGGAATAGACAAATACGGCAAGGCCAAGCACAAACAACACAAGCGCCAGCACGGCAAAAATACGCTGCTTCATGATAACCTCGAAAAAAACGGGGGTGTTTGCCGCCGCGGGCCGGCGGCATGCGGATGCGCGATCCGTGAAAGTATAGTATCATTGCATATGCGGCTTGTCAAAGGAGGATGAAAATATGTGGTGGATTGCCGGAGGATGTACGCTTATACTGATTTTCGTGTGGCTGATGTATGAAAACTGCAGCTTCGGCGTGCGTCATGTGACGCTGCACACGCCGCGGGCGCAAAAAAGCTCGACGATCGTGCATTTAAGCGATCTGCATGCGCGGCGGTATCCGCGCGATATCTGCGATGCAGTGCGTGCGCTGGATCCGGATTTGATTGTGATGACAGGCGATATGTTTTCCGACCGGCAGCAGTCCGTTGCGCCGGTGCTTGCGCGTCTTGCGCCGCTTACGCGCCTTGCACCGTGCTATGTGGTCATGGGCAACCACGACCATCGCCTGCCGGAGTTTTCCGCGCTGGTGCAAAAGATCGGGCAGACGGGCATGCATGTGCTGTGCAATCGCCTGGCGATGGTAACGGCACACGGCCAGCGCTTCAGCATTGCGGGACTGGATGCGGCGGCGGGGCGCGAGGGTACGTTTCACACGGCGTATCCGAACGAAACACAGGCGCGGCTGCTTTGCCAGCTTTGCGGGATGCCCGGTGTGCGGCTTGTGCTGGATCACTACCCGGAGAATTTTGCATTGCGCGGGCAAATGTCGTATAATCAGTACACCTTCGAGCTGATGCTCGCGGGACATGCGCATGGCGGACAGGTGCGCCTGCCTTGGATCGGTGCGCTGTTTGCACCGGGACAGGGACTGTTCCCGCGCTATACAGCGGGTCCGTATGAGGGGCAGACGTCCAGATTGCTTGTCAGCCGCGGCTTGGGTGGACGCGCGATGCTTCCGCGTGTGGGAAACCGGCCGCAGATTGTCTGCGTGCACATACTGCCCGACGGGCAGAAAATGGAACAGAAAGAAAGGAATGAAATCGACCAATGAAAAAATGGATTGCCGTTTTGTGCGTCTTGTCGCTGCTTGCCTTTGGCATGACCGCCTGTACCCAGCAGCAGGAACAGACGCAGAGCACGCCCTCCCCTTCGCCGTCTGCATCGCAGGAACCGGAGACTTCTTCCACCCCTGAGGCGCAGGAAACGCAGGAAACCCAGGAGCCGGCGCAGAACAGTGAGCCGGCCCAGGAGGAAAGCTATACATATACAAGCACGTTCTATGGATTTACCGTGACAATGCCCGCATCCTGGAAGGATGACTGCATCATCGAGGAAGAAGGTGCGCGCGTTTCGTTCTACAGTGCGGCAAACCGGCACTTGGACTACGGTGATGTGCAGTATGACGCAGGCGAACTGTTCACAATCCTCGTGCCGGAGGACAGCATGAAGACCGAAGATGGATATGTGTATCCAAGCTATGAGGT
>JAHZHV010000033.1:0-11610 GCA_019420085.1 Christensenella sp. | reverse complement strand
CTATCCGACGGACGTGCAGTTTAACACGGAAGATGAAGACGCCCAGCAGCAGTATCGCGATATGCAGGCGCAGATTCCCGAGATTCTTACGACAGTCAGCTTCGGTTAAGGCAATCGCAGCACATGCGGCGCCCCCCTGGTTCATAGCATGGAACAAAAGGGGGTGCTTTTTTTATGAAAAAAATGGCTATTTTCGTGCTTGCGGTTTTATGCACATTGTGCGGGTGCTGTAAAAGGTCACCTGTAATCTATGCGCCGGATACGCGCATTCACGTAAATGAAGAGTATAATGCGCTCGATGGCGTCTATGCGCTGGATCGTGTCGATGGGGATATTTCCGATAATGTCACGGTTGTATCCGGCATGCTGGATACACAGACGCCCGGCCGCTATCGCCTGCGCTACGAGGTGACCAACAGCCGGGGCAATACCGTGCGTGCTTCACGCGTCATTATCGTGCGCGAACAGGATCCGAATTTTTTCCATATCTGGCTTGCGGTTTGCGTTCCGATTCTGACGGTGCTTTTTGCGTGCATGGCATTGGGGATGCGGCGTGGGAAACGGCGCGGCAGCTATGTATGCACACCGCCGCAGGATATACAGTAGATTTGCTTGCAAAAGGTGCGGCGCACAAAAAACATGTTGGGCGCACATGGCAATGTGTGCTACAATACAAACACCATTTTATGTTGAAATGGAATCGTAAAAGGAGATGCAAATCATGGCAACAACCAAACTTGAACTGGACATTCTGTCGATTTTGTGCGAAGATGCGCGTATTTCGGCGGAAAGAATCGCGGCGATGCTGAACGTGGATGAGGCGCAGGTACGCGCGTGCATCTCCAAGCTGGAAGATGAAAACGTCATCATCAAATACCGCACGCTGGTGGACTGGGAGAAGGTTGACGACGATAAGGTCGAAGCTTGGATTGAGGTGCGTGTTTCGCCGCGCAAGGATGAAGGCTTCGATGCAATCGCACGGCAGATTACCGGCTATCCGGAGGTGCGCAGCGTCTATTTGATGAGCGGTGCATACGATCTGATGGTGCGCGTTGAGGGCAATAATCTGAAAAACGTGGCGATGTTTGTGGCAAAGCATCTGTCCAGTCTGGACGGTGTGATTTCCACGGCGACACATTTTCTTTTGAAGAGCTACAAGCGCGATGGCGTCGAGCTGATCGAGCGCAAGGCTGACAAAAGACAGGCGGTGACACCGTGAATTACGAAAAACTGCTTTCGCCGCTGGTGGTGTCGACGCCACCGTCGGGTATCCGCAAATACTTTGATATCTTGAGCGAAATGAAGGATGCCATTTCGCTGTCCGTCGGCGAGCCGGATCTGGATACGCCGTGGCATATTTCGGATGCGGCAATTCGCAGTATCCGTGCCGGCGGCACGCATTATACGCCCAACCGGGGCGCGGTTGCGCTGCGTAAACAAATCAGTGCCTATATGCAGGAACGCTTCGGTCTTGATTATGATCCGGCGTCGCAGATCCTGGTGACCGTCGGCGCCAGTGAGGGAATTGATCTTGCACTGCGGGCGATTTTAAGTCCGGGAGATGAAGTCATCATTCCTGATCCGGCGTATGTGTCCTATATGCCCGTGGTCAGGATGAGCGGCGGCGTCGCCGTGCCGCTTGTGACGCGGCAGGAGGATGAGTTCCGCGTGCGCGCCGATGCGCTGGAAGCGGCGATTACGCCGCGGACAAAGGCGGTCATCTTCCCGTATCCGAATAATCCCACCGGCGCAATTATGGAGCGTGCGGATTTGGAAGCCGTGGCGCGCGTGCTGCGTGATCGCGATATTCTCGTGATTTCGGATGAAATTTACGCCGAGTTGACGTACGATGATTTGACGCACGTGTCCATTGCTTCGCTGGATGGCATGTATGAACGAACGATCGTATTGAACGGTTTTTCCAAGGCGTTTGCCATGACCGGCTGGCGGCAGGGGTATTTGTGCGGTCCGCACGAGCTGGTTGACCAGATGGTCAAGATTCACCAGTATACGATGCTGTGCGCCCCTTCGATGGGACAGGCCGCCGCACTGGAGGCATTGTCTTCGGCGATGCGGGACGGATACGACGATGTGCAGCGCATGCGAAAAACTTATGATATGCGCCGCAGACTCCTTCTTTCGGGCTTGCGGCAGATCGGATTGCCGTGCTTTGAACCCAGGGGCGCGTTCTATGCCTTTCCGGATATCCGCAGCACGGGCCTGACGAGCGAGCAGTTCTGCGACGAGCTGCTCATGCAGCAGCATGTGGCCTGCATTCCCGGCACGGCGTTCGGTGAATCCGGCGAAGGGTTTATCCGCATCAGCTATGCGACGGCCACGCGCGATATTGAACGCGCACTTGAAAAAATGCGGGTGTTTGTCGACGCCTGCAGAGGGTGAGGAAAGCGCATGCAGGATACGCCGCGGGCGGCGGGCCCGTCTTTGTGGAATCACCGGCGGCCCGTCATGACGTACGCGATCATTGCGGTTACCGTCGCGTTTTACGGCATAGAGCTTCTTCTGGGCGGCCCGCAGGATGTTTATGTGCTGCTTTTTCTGGGCGCCAAGTACAACCCGCTGATTCAGGCCGGGCAGTACTGGCGGCTTTTAACGCCTGCGCTGCTGCATGCCAATCTGGCACACATCGGTATGAATATGCTGACGCTTTATCTTTGGGGGCCGACGATTGAAACGCTGTATGGCCGCTGGAAGATGCTTGGCATTTATGTGTTGTCTGCACTGATGGGCACGACGGTCAGTTATCTTTTGTCCCCGTACCTGTCCGTCGGTGCTTCCGGCGCTATCTTTGGATTGTTCGGCACGCTCCTGTCTTTCGGGAGGGACGATCCGCCCTTTTTTAAACGTGTGCTGGGCAAGAATGTGATCGGCTTGATTGTGCTCAATGTGGTAAACGGTCTGATCAATCCGGGGATCGATAACTGGGCGCATCTTGGCGGGCTGCTGGGCGGCTTCCTGGCCGGTGAAATTCTTGGTACGTACAAACGGGCGCACGGTACACTTCGCGTGACGGCGGCAATTACGGCTTTTTGTGTGATTGTACTGGCTGTGCTGGCGCTTGGACCGCTGCGCGGGTGAAAAAACAAATAAGAACCGCCGGAGACCTGAAAATGTATCCGGCGGCTTTTTTTTGTCAAAGCACATGCAGGCATCTTAAAAGTATAGTATAATCAACGCAGGCGGGCGCTGCGGTCAATGCCGGCGCCTGCAGCAAATGTGAATCGATACGGGAGGCAAGAACAATGTATTGCGTCTATTGCGGAAGACAGCTGATGGAAGATATGAAATTCTGCCCCTATTGCGGTGCAAGTGCGCATGCACCGCAGCCGCAACAGCGGCAGACCAATCCGCTGCAGGAACCGCCTGAACCCCAGACGGATCAAGACAGGGAGGCATCTCAGACGCCCCATCGCGTGATGATGGACGAGCCGGTTGCGCCGGTACAGGCGCACGACGTGACGCCGATGCCCGTGCGCACGGGGCTTGCTACGGCAATTGTGTTTACGGTTCTGGCTTTGCTGACGTTCAATGTGCTGGCGCTGATTACCGGTATCATCGCCATTGTTTTTGCGGCGCTTGCATCATCGGGCAAAAAGACGGGCGACGTATTGCGGGTAAAGAGCCAGGCGCGCGTGGCAAAAGCACTGAATGTGACCACGATTGTGCTTGTGATCCTTGGAATCGCGCTGATTGTGCTGTTGATAGCAGTGACTGCGCATACGATCGTTGGGCTGAATGTCAGCGGATTGTGGCAGCGGGAGCTTGCGCGTGAATTGGAAGAGCTGATGCATGAATACGGATACCGGTATGACCGTGAATTGATTGAGCAATATCTGCGTCAGGGCGGTGCGGCACACTTTGTGCAGGCGGCACTGTGACGACAAACGTCAAAAAGTATAAAGTATATAAAAACGCGCGCCGTGCAATCTTGCACGGCGCGTTTTTTGCTGTAAGTTTATAAAAACTTTGGCGCAGACACCCAAATTAAGGCGGCTTGCGTGAACAATGCTGCGTGTTTTGCCGTTATGCCGCGCTGAGGGCGTGACAAATACCGGCGAAACGTTTGGCAGATGAAAACGTCGAATACCGGAATCGTGCATGCGGCAAAGACGCTTTTTCAAATGATACCGGCAAAAAGATGCCGGGCAGGGTATCCAAAGACAGCCATAACGTCACACAGGGGGATGCCTGGGCGCTGCGTCGGCGCAGAAATCATCCGTGTCGTCTGCACCGTGGTTCATACGCGCGCCGATTGCGCGAAATGAGGCCAGTGCGTCCGGTGCAATGACGCTGTCTGTCCCAAGGCATGCGTTGCAGCGATAGCCGCAGTTGGGACAGACGCAGCCCATATGCCGCCCTTCGTCGTTGACCATGAAGCCGTCGCAGTTTGCACAGCCGCAGCGCATGAGGTCAGCCCTCCGGATAGACGGCGCGCGCGCCGCCGATATATTTGGGCCGCGTGCGGGCGCACAGGATATGCGCGCAGCCGATCTTGTCAAGGGAAAGCCGCACGGGGACGGCGACGGCTTTTAGGTGCATGCCGATCAGCGTCCCGCCGATGTCAAGCCCGGCGTCGGCGCGAATCTCCTCCACGACGACCGGATCGCGCATTGTCTCATAAGCCAGCGTGGCAAACGAACCGCCTGCCTTGGGCTGCGGCATGACGCAGACGATGGGCAATCCAAGCTGCTGTGCGGCTTCGCGCTCGATGACCAGCGCACGGTTTAAATGTTCACAGCATTGTGCGGCCAGATAGATTTTTTCCCGCGCAAGCGTATTGTAAATCGGCTCAAAGGCGGCGCGGGCGGCGTCCATGCTGGAGTATTTGCCGATATGGCCGCCTGCCATCTCGGAGGAGGAGCAGCCCACGACAAGGGTGCTGCCGGGCGCAAGATGCGCCTGCTGTAAAAGCTCGTCGATGACGCGCTGCGCATCTTCGGCAATGCGCTGCGTCAGATCCTGTGCGCAGGCGTGCAGATCATTGGATGACATAGGGTCGTTGCACTTCCTTACATTTGAGAAGTTTCATATCCGAATTTGCCGGATATCATCTTATCTTAGCACGTTGCCGCATGAATTTCCATGCGATGGAAAAACTTTGTCCGATGCGATATTGTCAAAAGACGGAAAAAAGGATATGCTATAGGCGCAAGGGATGCGTCCCCTGCCATGGAAACGAAAAAACGCAGGTTTGCGACAATTTTTTGGAGGTAGAAAACCATGCAGATTACAAAGGACATGAACATCGGTCAGGTCGTGGCCGCGAATGTGGAGCTTGCGCCGCTGCTGGCGGAGTGCGGCATGCACTGCTTCGGCTGCCCGCTGTCTCAGATGGAGACGCTGGAGGCTGCGTGCATGGGTCACGGCGTGGATGCCGACGCGCTGGTTGCGCGTCTGAACGCCAAGTTGGCCGAGCTGGAGCAGAACAAGTAAAACAACAACGCAGGACGCCTGCGGCGCGGACGGATCGGATTTCGCCCGCGCCGCTTTTTTGTTTGCCGCAGCGCGCGTTCAACCGTTGAAACATTGCCGCTGATCGCGTATAATGGGAAAAAACGGGAAGCCCTGAACTTTTTTTATATGGAGGATGGTTGCTTATGACCGCAATGGAACGTTATCAAAGCTGGCTTGCTGCGCCGTGGCTGGACGAGGATTCGCGTGCGGAGCTTGCGGCGCTGACGGATGAAAAGGAAATTGAAGACCGCTTCTATCGGGAGATGGAGTTCGGCACCGCGGGAATGCGCGGCGTGCTTGCTGCGGGTCTGAATCGCATGAACGTCTATACGGTGCGCCGCGCCACGCAGGGACTGGCCGATTACATCTGCTCCTGTGGGGCGGATGCAATGCGCCGCGGCGTGGCGATTGCCTATGATTCGCGCCGAAACAGCGATGTGTTTGCGCGTGAAACGGCATGTGTGCTGTGCGCCGCGGGCGTACACGTCTATTTGTATGAGTCGCTGCGCCCGGTGCCGCAGCTGTCCTTTGCCCTGCGCCATCTTGGCTGTATCTCCGGCGTTGTGATTACCGCAAGCCATAATCCTGCACAGTATAACGGTTATAAGGTTTACTGGGAGGATGGCGGTCAGATTCCCCCGGATCATGTCCGCGATGTTGTGGCGTGCATTGACCGGATTACCGATTTTGGCGCCATTGCCACCATGGACTTTGAACAGGCAAGAAAAGACGGTCTGTTGACGATCATCGGCAAGGAAATCGACGATGCTTACATCAGCCGCGTCAAGTCTTTGAGCCTGCGGCCCGATTTGCTTGAAAAGCTTGGCGATGAATTTAAAGTCGTCTATACGCCGCTGCATGGTACGGGCAATATTCCCGTGCGCCGCGTGCTTGCTGAACTTGGTTTAAAACATGTCTACGTCGTGCCGGAACAGGAACTGCCGGATCCGAATTTCTCCACCGTGCGCTCGCCCAATCCGGAGGATCACGATGCGTTTACCCTGGCAATCGCGCTGGCCGAGCGCGTCGGCGCGGATATCGTCCTTGGCACGGACCCCGACTGCGACCGCATCGGCGTTCTGGTCAACAACAACGGCGAATACACGGTATTGACCGGCAATCAGACGGCGTGCCTGATCTTAAATTACATTCTGACGCAGAAAAAGGAAGACGGCACGCTGCCGGAAAACGGCGCCGTCGTCAAGACGATCGTCTCGACCGATCTTGCAAAGACGATCTGCAAGGCCTTCGGCGTGACGGTGATCGACGTGCTGACGGGCTTTAAGTTCATTGCCGAGCAGATGGAACATTTTGAAAAGACCGGGGAGCATACGTTCCTGTTCGGATTTGAAGAAAGCTACGGCTGCCTGGCGGGCACCTTTGTCCGCGACAAGGACGCCGTCATCGCTTCCATGCTGGCCGTTGAGGTTGCGGCGTGGTACCGTTCGCGCGGCATGACGCTGTATGACGGCATCCAGGAACTGTATCGCACGTACGGTTATTCGTATGAGCGTACAACTTCCTTCGCGATGCCCGGCAAGGACGGGATGGAGAAGATGGCAAAGACCATGCGCGCAATGCGTGAGAATACCCCGTGGGAACTTGCCGGCCAAAAAGTCGCGGCGGTACGGGATTACGATTCCAGTGTCCGTACGGCGGCGGACGGTACGACGCAGAAGCTGGATCTGGTAAAGAGCAATGTATTGTTCTTTGAAATCGAGGATGGTTCCTGGGCGGTCGTGCGTCCCAGCGGCACGGAGCCGAAGATTAAGGTCTATTTCTCGGCGCAGGGGCAGTCCATGCAGGAAGCGGAGGAAAAGGTGGATGTGCTGCAGGGCGCTTTCATGAAGATCATGGAACCGTATATGGCGTAAATGCAGGCGTTATCAGGCCCGCGCAGTCTTTTGGCTGCGCGGGCTTTTTTTCGTTTGAAATTGAAATGGAAATATATTCTCTGTTTTCCTGCGAATACGTGGAAAACAGGAAGAATGATTGGAATTTCGCGCTTTTTATGCGGTTAATCTGTAAATTTCAGGAACTTGACACAAATAAAATTCTGCGCTATAATCCGGATAAATTCACGGAAGGTACCGGTGTAGAGGTGTACTTTTCGGTAAGTGCGACGGACGTAAAGGCAATTCCCTGTATTTGTAACGGCTCACTTGAACGGGTGTTGCGACAGATAAAAAAAGAAAATCGGGAAAGAGGCGCAAAAGACATAGGCTTTTTTTACGCAAAAAAATTGTATACAAAAATGGGAATATTGTATGCAAAATGATGCCATTGTAAATATTTACGCTTGGACGCGTCATACAAATGAAAAACAGTGAAAAGAGGGGGGGAGCGTTAAGGGCTGAAACGAAGCATGCTGTATGCAGAGGATAACGGGATCGTCAATAGTGGATTTGATACGCAGGAAATCATGAACGGTGCTGAAGTATGGGGCGGGCGTTACTCTATTTTTATAACGTATCCGTGCGCCCAATCACGAAGGAGGATACCGCAGGCCGGCGGTGCGGCAGTATAGAGGCCTGTCGCAGAGGCTCACTGGTGTCGATGTGAGTGAGGAAGAAAGTCTTCCACGGTCCAATACATGGCAACTGTATCTTTAAGACACATTGTAAAGAAATTTGTTAATCAATCCGGGAAAAAGAAACAGTCGGACGGCGTGGTTGTTGCCGTAAACGATTTTAATCTTGAGGTTGCAGATAAGGAATTCGTTGTGCTCGTCGGCCCGTCGGGTTGTGGAAAATCCACGACGCTGCGCATGATTGCGGGACTTGAGGAGATCACGGAAGGGGAACTGTATATCGATGATCGCCTCGTCAACGATGTTGAGCCGAAAGACCGTGATATCGCAATGGTTTTCCAGAACTATGCGCTGTATCCGCATATGACGGTATATGACAATATCGCCTTTCCGCTGAAATTGCGCAAAGTACCCAGGGATGAGATCAAAAGACGGGTCATGGAGGCGGCCGAAACGCTGGATATTGTGGAGTATCTGAACAGAAAGCCGAAAAAACTTTCCGGCGGCCAGCGTCAGCGCGTTGCAATCGGCAGGGCGATCGTGCGCGAGCCGAAAGTATTGCTGATGGACGAACCCCTGTCCAACCTGGATGCAAAGCTGCGCAATCAGATGCGCGCTGAACTGATTGCCTTGCGGCATAAAATCGATACGACGTTTATCTATGTCACGCACGATCAAACGGAAGCCATGACGCTGGGTGACCGCATTGTCATTATGAAGGACGGTTTCATTCAGCAGGTTGCTTCGCCGCAGGACGCCTTTGATCATCCCGCCAATCTGTTTGTCGCCGGGTTTATCGGCGCGCCGCAGATGAACTTCTTCCCGGCGCAGTTGGAGCGGCAGGGCGACAAGTACGTCGTTTCGCTGGACGGCATGCAGGTTGCGCTTTCCAGTGAAAAGTGCGCGCGCCTTGCGGCACATAACGTCGAGTCGCAGCCGGTGACGGCGGGCGTGCGGCCCAGCCACATAACCGTGGATGAGGATGCGGCCAATACGATGCAGGGCAATATCCGCGTCAGTGAAATGATGGGCACGGAGGTGCATCTGCACGTGGATGCGGGTGGAAGCGATATTGTGGTGATCGTACCGGTCACGGGCCCGTATGAAAGCTATGCAAAGTATTTCAAGCGTGGAACACAGATCCGATTCGGTTTTTCCGGCGATTCATGCCATGTGTTTGACGCGGCAGGCAAAAACCTGGAGTTCTAACAGATTCCATGAAAGAAGGGGAATCTGTTGCACGCACGTGTACACTAAATACAAGGAGGTCACATCTATGAAACGCACATTTTCCCTAAGGCTTCTATCTGTGTTTCTTGTTCTTGTCCTCGTCCTTGCAATGACGGGGTGCGGGAAGAAGGAAAATCAGGAAGGCGGCAGCGGCGATGGACTTACGCTTACCTTCCAGCAGTGGTGGGCCGATGAGTGCCCGGACGGCTTCTTCCAGGAACTGGTTGACGGCTTTACGGAGGAAACCGGCATCAAGATCGAACTGTACACTGCGCCCAATGCCGAGACAAAAACAACGCTGATGGCGGGCGCGGCCAACGGTACGATTGCGGATATCGTCGGTTTGGATGGCGGTTGGATCTATGAACTTGCCACCAACGAGGTCATCACGCCGCTGGATGAACTGTTTGAAACCTGCGATGTGGACACCTCTCAATTCTCCGACATGTGGACGCTGGACGGCAAGTCTTATGGTACGCCGGTTGTATCGTTTGCCTATCCGTTGTTCGTCAATGTCGACATTCTGGAAGATTGCGGCATTACGGAAATGCCCGAGACCTGGAGCGAGTTTGAAGAGTGCTGTGAAATTATCACCGACAAGGGATATAACGCCTTCGCTTATAACTTTGACACGTCGAACCCGGCAGGGTTGAACCACGTCTTCTGCAATCTGTATTGGGAAAGCGGCGGCCAGATGCGCGGTGACGACGGCCTGTTCTACATCTCGGATAACGATTTGTTCCTGGAGACGGCGGATTACTTAAAACAGCTCAACGACAACGGCGTCATCTATCCGGGTTATGCGACGCTGAAGGAAGCGGATATGACGAGCCTGTTCGGTTCGGGCGAGCTTGCGTTCTGCACCTGCTCCATTTCCATGATTACGACGTGGGAGACGGACAGCCCCAACTTGAACTTCACGGCAATTCCTATGCCCGTCAAGGATGATTATACCGGAACCCGTTATGCGGACTATGCCTGCTGGGGCATCGGTATCTCCGAAAACTGCGAGCATAAAGAAGAGGCAATGCAGTTTATCAATTACATGTTCACCGGAGAGGTGAACTCCAGCCTGGCGCAGACGAAGGGCTGCTTCCCGGGCAGCACGCTTGCGGATCCTGATTATTCGCAGAGCAGTCCTACGTTCCAGAAGGTCTATGAGTACTGGCAGGAGCATACGCCGCGCGCGGAATTTAATGGCACGAAGGATACTTCCGTCCTGCGCACGGGCATTTTGGAACAGCTGGTTACCTACCTGCTTGGGGATACCACTTCGCAGGAATTCCTGGATAACTGCCAGGCCGTATGCGATGAGGTTTATGCCGAATAAACGGGTTCTGACGCAGCTGGCATACGCTGTGTGAATGCGTGTGGAACCAGCGACACAATTGGGGACGGGTTCCTGTAGGAATCCGTCCCACTTCTTCAAATAAAGGGGGCATGTGTTTTGAAAAACAGAAGCCTGCGAAAAAAGGCAACCCCGTATTGTTTTCTGGCCCCAACGCTGATTTTGATGGTAGTGTTTCTGGTTGTGCCCATCTTCAATGTCATCCGCTTTTCGTTTTTCGACAAGGCGTTTGTCAAAAAAAACCCCGATTTTATCGGATGGGCGAACTATGAAACCGTATTAAATGACGAAGTGTTCTGGTTAGCGGCAAAAAATACGGTCTTCTTTGTGCTGCTGAGCATTGTGGCACATATTATCCTTGCGCTGATCTTTGCGCATTTACTCAATTCCAATTACTTTAAGACGCGGACAAAAACCGTGGCAAGAGTATTCTATGTTCTGCCCTGGATCTTTACGGCAACGGTTGTCGCCGTTATGTGGAAGCTGATGTTCCAACCGCAGGGGATTGTGGACTACCTGCTTAGCTTCGTTGGGTTGGCAGATAAGCATACGGAGTGGTTCAGTAATCGTGAAATTGCGCTGTATGTCGTAACGTTTATCAATATGTGGAGCGGATATCCGTTCTATATGATTAGCGTGCTTGCCGGTCTGCAGGGAATTTCACCGGATCTTTATGAAAGTGCGGCGATTGACGGCGCGACGTCGTTAAAATCCTTTCGCTTCATTACAATCCCACAGTTGAAACCAATCTTAACCAGCCTCGTGATGCTGGATTTCGTTTGGACGCTGCAATCTTTCGCGATCGTCTGGACATTGACAAGCGGCGGTCCATTGCATGCGACGGAGATGCTTAGTTTGTACATCTATAAGACGGCGTTTATGCAAAGTGATTATTCGCTTGCCGCTGCGGCTGCCGTGTTGTTGCTGATTGTCTGCGTGATTGCGTCGATTTTCTATACAAGACAGCAGTTTAAGATTCAGGAGGGATAGCATATGGTCAGAAAGCAAAGTAAACTTGTTAAAGCGCTGC
>JAHZHV010000032.1 GCA_019420085.1 Christensenella sp. | reverse complement strand
AGATTCGCGACGTGCTCAAATGCCGCAACCCGCGCTGCATCACCAGCATCGAGCGCGACCTGCCGCATGTGTTTAAGCTGACCGACGCGGCGACGGGCACATACCGGTGTATGTACTGCGAGACGAAGGCGGAGCGGCGCGACGCCTGAGGATAAAAAAGAACACGCAAACGGCGCGCATGGGCAAAAAGACCTGTGCGCGCCGTGCTTTGTGTGCCGGAAGGTTGCGTTTGTCTGCGCTTTTGTGGTAAAATGGAACGGAAATGAACGGGACGCATGCGCCCTTTGCCCAATGGTGCATGTGCCGCATATGAAAGAGGTAGGAAGAGCATGGCCAAAAGACTGCTTGTCGTGGACGATGAACCCTCCATTGTCAAGGGACTGCGATTTACCCTTTTGCAGGACGGGTATGAGGTTGACGTGGCCTACGACGGCCAGGAGGCGCTGGACAAGGCGGCGCAGAATGCCTACGATTTGATCGTCCTGGATGTAATGCTTCCGGGCGTGGATGGATTGAAGGTCTGCCAGAGCGTTCGGGAAAATTCCTCCGTGCCGATTATCATGCTGACGGCAAAGGGTGAGGATATGGACAAGATCCTCGGTCTGGAATACGGCGCGGACGATTACATGACAAAGCCGTTTAATATTCTGGAGTTGAAGGCGCGGATCAAGACGATCCTGCGCCGCGTCGGCATGAGCGCCGCGGCGGCGCCTGTTCAGGAAAAGGCGGTGCTGCGGGCCGGTGAACTGAGCGTCAACACCGTCAACCGCACGGTGTTTATCGGCGAGCGGGAAATCAACCTGACGGCAAAGGAATTTGATCTTCTGCAGCTGTTCATTTCCAACCCGGGCAAGGTCTACAGCCGGGAAAATCTGCTTGAGATGATCTGGAAATACGATTATCTTGGCGATCTTCGCACCGTCGACGTACACATCCGCCGCCTGCGGGAAAAGGTGGAGGCGGACCCCAGTCATCCCCGTTATATTCATACCAAGTGGGGGGTAGGCTACTATTTTGCGGAAAAGTAGAATTGTGTCGTTGTTTGCAAGCATACGCGGCCGATTCATTATGGCGTACATGGTCATAATGGTCGTTTTGCTTGCTTTTTTTAATTTATCGATCATGAACCTGATCGAGCAGTCGCTGGTCAATCGCCGCGTCAACGAACTGCGCGTGCAGGTGGAGACGGTCAGCGCAAACGTTGCGCCGCAGTTTGCGGCGTATGACGCAGCGGGCGTCTATGCGTATGTGCGCAGGGAAAGCGAACAAAACGACGCGCGCATTGTCGTGGCCGACGAGGACGGCATTGTGCAGGTGGACGCCTTTTCACAGATCAACGCCACATCGCTTTGGCAGGAAGAAGTTGTCGATGTATTACAGGGCAGCGAGTTTTCCTACGGGTTCCATCGCGAACTGCTGTCCGATCAGGAGGAAAAGCAGCAGGAGCAGTGGCTGATTTACTGCGTGGCGCCGATGATTTATGACGGCGCGCGCATCGGCGTGGTGCTGTATTCCACCAGTATTCAGGACGTGGTTGACATGCTGACGCTGATGAGCGACAAAATGCAGGTCAATGCGGTTGGAATCGGGGCGCTGGTTATCATCCTGAGCTTCTTTATCGCCACGTTCATGCTCAATCCCATCGAGGATCTGACGCAGGCAATCGAGACGATGAGCATGGAGCGCGTCGTGCATCCGGTTGCCGTGGAGACAAGCGGACACAGTGAGCTTGCGCGCCTTGCGGCGGCGTTTAACAATATGACGCAGAAGCTGGAGGCAACCGATCAGGCAAGAAATGAATTTGTCTCCAATGCGTCGCATGAATTGAAGACGCCGCTTAGCTCGATGAAGGTGCTGACGGAGTCGCTATTGCACAGCGAGCACTTCGACGAGTCGCTCACGCGCGAGTTTTTGCAGGATATCGACAATGAAATCGACCGGCTGAGCGTGCTTGTATCCGACCTTCTGCTTCTGACGCAGATGGACAAGCAGAGCACGGCGTTCAATTTTGAACCGGTGTCGCTTGCCGACGTCGTGGAGCGCGCGCTGAAAAATCTGGTGCCGCTTGCCAAAGGGCGCGATATCGTCATGGAAGCGGATATTAACGACGAATGCGTCGTCTCAGGCGATGCCATGCGATTGTTCCAGATGGTGACGAATTTGACGGACAATGCGATCAAGTATACGCAAAAGGGCGGTCATGTGCGCGTGATTTTGAACGCCTATGAAGATGAAGCGGTGCTTCGCGTGCGCGACAACGGCATCGGCATTCCGGCGGACGCCGTCGCGCATATTTTTGAGCGGTTCTATCGCGTCGACAAGGCGCGCGCGCGCGAGGCGGGCGGTACGGGACTCGGGCTTTCGATCGTCTATCAGATTGTGGACATGCACGCCGGCACGATCGAGGTCGACAGCATCGAGGCAAAGGGTACGACCTTTACTGTGCGGCTGCCGCTTTCTCGTCCGCAGTCTGGAAAGGAAGAATCACAGAATCATACGACGGTGCAGAAGGAGGTGCTGCAATGAAAAGGATCGTTGCATATTTTGTGGCGGCGCTGATGCTGTTGCAATGCGCCTGCGGATATCGCGGACGGGTGATAGAAGAAATGCAAAGCGAGCTTGCCGGCGCGCAGGACGCCGCGCCGCAGATCATCAGTCCTTCTGACGGCGCTGCGGGGCAGGTGTATACCTGCACGGCGTCGCTGTATTTTCCGTACTCGGAGGATTCGATGCTGGGCCGAGAGGAGCGCACGGTGACGTATTCGGCCAATGAGCGGCTGGAAAACGCGCTGCTGGATGAGCTGCTGCAGGGCCCCTCGGAAGCGTATCCGCAGTTAAATCCCCTTGTCAATGCCGATACGCAGATTATCAATACGTCCTTAAACGGCAACTGCCTGTTTATCACGTTTAACGCCGCGTTTCTGGAACCGGTCAACGAGCTGCCGGAAAACTGGCAGGAGGATGCGGAATTAAGTGTCGCCGTGCGCACGCAGCGGCGCATGGCGATCCTGGCAATTGTCAATACGGTGACCGCCGTTGACGGCATCTATCAGGTGCAGGTTCTGGTCGACACGCAGGGCGACGGCCTTGGACGCCGCATCAGGCGGCAGGATATCGGCCTTGCCCCCACGGGGAATAATCCCGATGAGCTGCTGGAGACGATCAGCCGTCAGTATGCCAGCAACGCAAGCCTGCAGACGGTGTCCAACCTTGTGTTCCGTCTGATGCAGGATAAGAATACGCAGCGGCTGTATACCTACATTGCGGACAGCCGCACGGCGGAAAAACCGGCATATGCGGACTGGATTGATACCTTTACGGGCGTGGAATGGACGCTGGAATCCTACGAGGTACTGGAATACGTGCCGGGTTACGACGGCACGACGGCGACGGTTTATGTCAATGCAAAGTTCAATATTTCCCTTGGCTCGACGTTGGAGCATACGGGGATGGCGATTACACTGGAATGCGAAAGCGGCGTCTGGAAGATTGATTACGACTCGCTTTGCAGACTCCTTCCGGATGCGTCGCCGCAGGGCAACTGAACGGATTGCTGATTTTGCAGGGAAGGAGGGTGTTCGGTTTTCATGAAGCAAAGATGGACAGCGCTTTTGATGTTGTTTGTTGTCATTCTTTCGTGCGCCTTTGGCTGTGCGCCGCAGGAGCAGGCGGAACCGGAGGCGGACGCGCTGCTGGAGCTGGAACGGGATGCGCCGGTATACAGCTCCGAGACGGTTGTTCTGTATTTTCCAAGCGTCAACGAACCTGAGCAGCTGTACGCAGAAAGCAGGCGCGTGAATGTCTCCTCTGTATCTTCGCTTGTGGATGTGGCGATGGAGGCGCTTCTTGACGGTCCGCAGGACGACGATCTGTATGCGATTATCCCCGACGGGGTGCGCCTTGTCATGACGGAACAGTCCTCCAATCTTGTAACGGTGCATCTTTCCTCCGAGCTTCTGACGCTGAATGACCGGCAGCTTCTGCTTGCCAAGATATCGATTATCAATACGCTGACGTCGATCCCCGGCGTGGAATATGTGACGCTGATGTGCGACGAAAAGGAAGTGACCGTCATGGGTTATGCATCCGGCGCGGAGGGGATGTTCATCGGCACGCTGGATGAAAAAATCGCACAGATTGAAGACGCATTGCGCAACGGTGTCAACGAGCGAAAAATCACGCTGTACTTTCAGGACAGCACCAACAGCTATCTTTTGCCGGAGGTGCGCACGGTCAACGACACGGACGACATGGCGCAGACGGTGATGATGGAGCTGCTCAAGGGCCCGGTGGATACGGTACGCTGCGAGCCGGTTTCCCAGCGGGAACTGACGCTTTTGGAGACGCCAAAGATGAGCACGCGCAGCGACGGTTCCACGCTTTTGACGGTCAATTTGTCCGATGACGAAGATTTCTGGAGCGGGACGTACGGGCGGCGCATGCTGCGCGTAGGTGCGATTGTGCTGAGCCTGACCAGCAATCTGCCCCAGGTGGATTATGTGTCTGTCCAGATGGATTCGGTGACGATTAACCGCTATGTGGGCGGAAAGGGCAACTATCTGGAGGCGTCGATGTTCCGCGATCTGGTGGGCGAGACGATGCAGCTGTATTTTCCGAGTCTGACGGGGGAAGCGCTGGTCGAGGTGCAGCGCATTGTCGATCAGTCCAGCGTCGGCCGTGCAAGAGACGTGCTTTTGCAGCTTCTGGCCGGGCCTGCGCAAAGCGAACAGCAGGACGCCGCACCGCTTCCCGTCTCGTGGACGGAAGACGATATCGTCAGCCTGCGCATTCAAAACGGTCTTTTGACGATCAATATGCGAAGCGCGGCGATTGAGGAACTGTTTGCGCTGGAGCAGGATGAACAGTACACATGCGTTTACGCAATCGTCAATTCCCTTTGCGGGCTGCAGGGCATTACGCGCGTGCGCTTCCTTGCAGACGGGCAGAGCATTGCCTCCGGCGGCGCGGTTTCGCTGGAGAACCCGCTGATGCCCAATGTGGGGCTGGTTTATTGAATTTAAGATGAATATTCCGCGGCGTGTTGGATTGTGCATTTTCCGGCATCGCATGCGCCGCACGGGAATCGAGCAATTTTTATCATTGGAAAGAGGTATGTATGCAGTATTCATTTCGACCGATCGCGCTTGCCGATAAACCGGCGCTGGACGCGTACTTTCTGGCGGAGGAGTACGATAACTCCGAGCTTTGCTTCGGCAACATGTTTTTATGGAAGGACAGCTGGCATATTGAGTTTTGCATCACGCCGGACGACATTCTCCTTCTGCGGGGCAGGCAGCCCACCGGCGAGCGGTTTTTCTTCCCGCCGATTCTGAAGGAGCCGTCGCGCATCGACATTGGCATGAACCACTGCATCGCGGCGTCCTATCAGGAGGGACAGCCCTTTTTGATGTACGGCGTGACCGAGCGGATTGTGGCGCATATGCGCCATGCACGCTGCGAACAGGATTTCCTGATTGAAGAGGATCGCAATAATTTTGATTACGTTTACAATACGGCCGATCTGATCGCGCTTTCGGGGAGCCGGTATCATGCCAAGCGCAATCACATCAATAAACTGCGCGCGACCGTACAGACGCAGTACGTGCGCATGTGCGACGCGCTGGTGGAGCCTTGCTTTGCAAGCTATATGCTCTGGTATGACAAGCGGCAGGCGGAAAGCTTTGATCCTTCCCTGGAGGATGAAAAGGTCGCCGTACGCCTGGCGCTTGACAACTGGCGCGCGCTGGAATTTGACGGCGGCGCACTGACGATTGACGGGCGCGTGGAGGCATTTTCTCTGGGCGAGCGGCGCAAGTGCGATATGGCGATCATCCACATTGAAAAGGCGAATACGGATTATCCCGGGCTGTACGCGATGATCAACCAGCAGACGGCCGAAAACGTCTTTTGCGACGTGCGCTATTTGAACAGAGAAGAGGACATGGGCATTCCCGGACTGCGGCGCGCCAAGGAGTCGTACCATCCCTGCCGGATGGTGCGCAAGTTCATCGTGCGCCAGCGCGTATGAAGATCGTGCCCATGACGCCGCAGGCGGCGCGGCAGCTGTGGCGTGCGGGCTTTGCGGAGGATACGGACGCGTTCTTTTCGGCGTACTGGACGATGCGCAGCGATCAGGCGCGCGCGCGGATGCTCACTTTGGACGATACCGCGTGCGCGGGACTGCATGTGACGCCGCTTTGCGTGTATGTGCGCGGCGCGAAGATTCCCGCGGCGATGATCGCCGGCGTGGCGACGCGTCCGGATATGCGCCGACGCGGCTTTGCGGGACGTCTCCTGCGCCATGCGGCGGCGTCGCTTTTAAAAGACGGCTTCGAACTTGCGGTGCTGGACCCGTTTCGGGAATCGTTCTACGAACCGTTCGGCTACCGCACGGGCACGTTTTACCGCGATTGCATCGTGCACTGCGGCGCAGCACAGCCGCTTGAAGAGATGACGGATGCGTCCGTTGCCGCCGGAATTTATCAGGCGGCGCTGCCGCAATACAGCGGCATCGTCGTGCGCAGCGCGCAGGACTGGGCGTTTCGCCTGCGCGACGCGGCGCTGGAGGACGCGCGCGTGTACTGCCTGGGGCAGCGCGCCTATGCCATCGCAAAACGGGAGGACGGCCTCGTGCGCGTCTGGGAGTATATGGCGCGCGATTGCCAAAGCAGGCAGGCGCTTTTTGCGGCGCTTTGCGCGCATTTTGACGCGCCCGTGTCCTATGCCGAAGCGGCGGAGGGCCCCGGGCCGGATACGCGGCACGGCGCGATGTACTGCCCGCTTGCCATTCGTGCGCTCGTTGCACGCGTGCCGATGGCGGCGCCGGGCGCGTTTTGTCTGCGCGTGCGGGATGCTGCGGACGAAATCACATGCCTTTGCTGGTCGGGCGGGCCGCGGACGCCGGTGAAGCTGGATACGCCGCCTGCGCGGGAAGAAGACCTGCCGGTGGTGGATGCCGGCGTCCTTTTCCTTGCGCTGATGGGCGTGCAATCCGCGGCGGCGCAGCTGCCGCAGTGCATTTTGACCGCGTTTTGCGCGAGCTATCCGCCGTGCAGGACGCTTCTTTGGGAACAGTATTAAACACGCGTGCAGCGCGTCGGAGAGGAATATGGAAGAAAAGACGATGCACAGGACAGGGATTCTTGGCGGGACGTTTCATCCCATTCATAACGGACATTTGATGATGGCGCGCATCGCCATGCAGGAGCTTGCGCTGGAACGCGTGTGGTTTCTGCCTGACGGCATGCCGCCGCATAAGAGCGTCGGGCAGGTGACGCCGCAGCAGCGTCTTGAAATGACGCGC
The DNA here is from genome assembly GCA_019420085.1 of Christensenella sp. GTDB lineage: Bacteria > Bacillota > Clostridia > Christensenellales > Maliibacteriaceae > RGIG9107. The sequence goes on along the minus strand of JAHZHV010000032.1, from coordinate 3,137 downwards.
CTTGCCGTCTGCGACGATGCGGGCTTTGAAGTCTGTGCGCTGGAGATCGAGCGCGGCGGTTATACCTATACGGTGGACACGATGCGGGAGCTGACAAAGATATTCCCGGATACGCAGTTTGTCCAGATCATCGGCGCAGATACGCTTTTGGAGCTTGAAAACTGGAAGGACTTTGCAGCGATTGCCGGGCTGTGCAGCTTTTTTGTCGTGCCGCGCGCCGGCACCGACTGCGCCGCCGCACGCGATCATGCGGAAGAACTGCGCGCGCGCTTTGGTGCGCAGGTGTCCTTTGCGGCGCAGTCGAGCGTCGACATTTCCTCCACGCAGCTGCGCGGGCAGATTGAAGCGGGCGGCGCATGGAAATCGTACGTGCCCGCGCGCGTTGCGCAGTTTATCGTGGAACATAACCTCTACGCCACAAGCAGTCAGAACCGCTTTGACCGCATTGCCGACCAGGTGCGCGCCAGTTTGCCGCTTTCACGCTGGCATCATACGCTGGGCGTCATCGAGACGGCGCAGGCGCTGGCGCAGCGCTATGGGGAAGACGTGGAGCGTGTCCGGCTTGCCGCATTGCTGCACGATTGTGCAAAAGCGTATCGCGGGAAGGAAGCGCAGGCATGGATGGCGAATTATCATATTAAGCTTGACGCGTTCACGCAAAACGAGCCAAAACTGTGGCACGGGCCGCTGGGCGCGGCGATTGCGCGGGCGCGCTACGGCGTCGATGACCCGGAGATTTTGAACGCGGTACGCATTCATACCGTCGGCGCGGCGCAGATGACGCGGCTTGAAAAGATCATCAAGCTTGCGGATTTAATCGAGCCGGGCCGCACCTACCCGGGCGTGGAGCGACTGCGTGCGCTGGCGCAGGAGGATTTGGACGAGGCATTGCTGGAAGCAATGAAGCATACCATGGGTTATTTGCAGGGCGATGCAAAGAAGATGCATCCGGATTCCGTCGCGGCAATCAACGCGCTGGAAGCGGAGGTAAAAAGGAGGAAGCAACGATGAGACCGGAAACTGAACTTGCAGTCAACCGCATCAAGGAGACGCTTGACGCAAAAAAGGGCATGGACATCATGGCGATCGACATTTCCGACATGACGATTCTTGCCGAATGCTTTGTCGTGGCAAGCGGCGCAACGGCGCTGCATGCACGCGCACTGGCAGACGCCGTGTACGAAATGCGCAAGGAACAGGAGGACCTTTTGCCCGCGCGGCAGGAGGGCTATGACCAGGGGCAGTGGATCGTCCTGGACTACGGGGACGTGATGGTGCATGTCTTCCGGCAGGAGGAGCGCCAGTTTTACAATCTGGAACGCCTCTGGCTGCAGGAAAAGAATTTCAGCTTTCACGCCGATTCGCATGAGGATCTTCCCGTGTAACCAAGCGGCGTGCTGCATACAACATCCATACTGACGCATTTGATGCGGCGCGCGTCCCGTTTTTGGGGGGCGCGCGCCGCGTTTTTTGCCGCAGGAAAAAGCGCCGTTGCATTGGAACGCGCAATCTTTTATAATCGGATTATGACTTTACCAGCCGGGAGGGATGGCATGGCATACAGAATCGAACACGATACGATGGGGCAGGTGCGCGTGGACGACGCGCGTCTTTGGGGCGCGCAGACACAGCGGAGCCTTGAAAATTTTCGCATCGGCACGGAGAAGATGCCGTTTGCGCTGATTGAGGCGCTGGCCTATGTTAAGAAGGCCTGCGCGCGCGTCAACTGCCGTCTGGGGAGGCTGGACGCACAGCGCGCCGCGCTGATTGAACAGGTCTGCGACGAGATCCTTTCCGGGTCGCTGTGCGGGGAGTTTCCGCTTGCCGTCTGGCAGACGGGCAGCGGCACCCAGACCAACATGAACGTCAACGAGGTCATCGCCCATCGCGGCAACGACATTGCGGGGCAGACGCTGCTGCACCCAAACGATCATGTCAACATGTCGCAAAGCTCCAACGATACGTTCCCCTCGGCGCTGCATATCGCCGCGCTGCGCGCGCTGAACCGGCAGCTTTTTCCGTCGGTTTCGCGCATGATCGATGCCCTTGCACGCATTGAGGCGGAGAACCCGGACATCGTCAAGACGGGCCGCACGCATTTGCAGGACGCCGTGCCGATTCGCTTCTGTCAGGAGGTAAGCGGCTGGCGCGGCATGCTGGAAAACGCGCGTGAACTGATTGAAGCGACGATGCCGAACCTTGGCCGTATTGCGCTTGGCGCCACGGCGGTGGGCACGGGACTGAACGCGCCGGAAGGGTTTGACGTACTGGCGGCGCAGGAAATTGCCGCGATGACGGCGCTTACAGTCAGCGCTTCGCCCAATAAGTTTCATGCGCTGACGTCGCTTGATTCCGTTGCGGCGTCGCACGGGGCGCTGCGCGCGCTTGCGGCGAATTTGATGAAGATTGCAAACGACGTGCGTCACCTTGCCTCCGGACCGCGCTGCGGCCTTGGCGAGATCTTCATTCCCGAAAACGAGCCGGGCAGCTCCATCATGCCGGGCAAGGTCAATCCCACGCAGTGCGAGGCGCTGACGATGTGCGCCGCGCAGGTGATGGGCAACGATGTGACGATCGGCATTGCCGCATCGCAGGGGAATTTCCAGCTGAACGTCTATCAGCCCGTCACGGCGTACAACTACATCCAGAGCGTCCGCCTGCTTTCGGATGCGATGGACTCCTTCGTCGCGCACTGCTTAAACGGCCTGCGCGTCAACGAACAGAAAATGCAGGAAAACCTTTCGCGCAGTCTGATGACGGTGACGGCGCTGAACCCGTATATCGGCTATGAGAACGCGGCGAAGGTTGCCAAATACGCGCATGCGCACGACACGACGATCAAAGAGGCGTGCATGCAGCTGGGCATGCTGGATGAAGAGACGTTCGACCGCGTCTTTCATCCGGAGCAGATGGCCGGCAGGGCGTGAAAAAACGCGCGCGATCAAGAAAAAACACAGTTTTGGAGGATACACGAATATGGATTATGCAAAGGAATCCCTGCGCCTGCATGCGCAGTGGAAGGGGAAGATTGAAATTGTGTCCAAAGTGCCGGTCAAGACGCGGGAGGATCTGTCCCTTGCCTATACGCCCGGCGTTGCGCAGCCGTGTCTGGAGATTCAAAAGGATCCGGAAAAAAG
>JAHZHV010000031.1 GCA_019420085.1 Christensenella sp. | reverse complement strand
AGTTTGACCGCCAGTTCAAGGACATCAGCGTCTACGCCCGCGTGCAGCCCGAGCACAAGACCCGCATAGTGAACGCCTGGCGCAAGCACGGCTCCGTCACCGCCATGACCGGCGACGGCGTAAACGACGCGCCCAGCATCAAGAGCGCCGATATCGGCGTGGGCATGGGCATCACCGGAACGGACGTGACAAAGGACGTGGCGGACATGGTTCTTGCGGACGACAACTTTGCCACGATCGTCTCGGCGGTCGGCGAAGGCCGGCGCATCTATGACAATATCCGCAAATCCATCCAGTTCCTTCTTGCCTCCAATTTAAGCGAGGTTTTGACCGTCTTTACCGCCGCGGTGCTGCGCTTTACGGTATTAAAACCCGTCCATCTTCTCTGGATCAACCTGATTACCGACAGCTTCCCGGCAATCGCCCTTGGCATGGAGCGTGCCGAAGCGGACGTCATGCGCCGCCCGCCGCGCGATCCGCATGAGGGCATCTTTGCAGGCGGCATGGGCCGTGCAATCATCTATCAGAGCGTCGTCGTCACCATTTTGACGCTGGCCGCCTATTTCATCGGTCATTTCATGGAATCGGGGCTTTGGCGGATTGAAACCAGCGCCGACGGCATGACAATGGCATTTGTCACGCTGAGCCTGACGGAAATTTTCCACAGCTTCAACATGCGAAGCCGTACGCAGAGTCTGTTCCGGCTCAAAGGACACAACAAATTCCTGTGGCTGGCTGCCATTGCAAGCTTTGTCCTGACGGCGGCCGTCATCTACATCCCGCCGGTTGCAAACGCGTTCGGCTTTGAGCATATCAATCTTGCCGAGTTTTTCGTTGCGGTCGCGCTTGCATTTTTGATCATCCCGATCGTCGAACTGGAAAAGTGGATCGGACGCCGCCGCGACGCGCGGCGCGACAACCGTTAAGCGGCCCGCCTTTTTCAAAAAACAAACGCACCGTGCGGCAGAAACCTGCCGCACGGTTTTTTCCTGCCGCGGAACGTGGTATACTGAAAAAAGAGACTTTTCTTTTCATCGGATAAGGAGGCGCAAATCCCACCATGCTTGACGCAACGATTCTTGGCTGCGGCGGCACGCTGCCGCTTTGCGGGCGCTGGCTGTCCTCGTTTTTCCTGCGCTGCGGCGGGCACAGCGTGCTGATCGACTGCGGCGAAGGCACGCAGATCGCCGCGCGGCAGGCGGGATTTGCCTTTAAACCCATCGATCTTATCTGCATCACCCACTTTCACGCCGACCATGTCGTCGGCCTTTGCGGCCTGCTGCTTTCGATGGGAAACGAAGGGCGTACGCAGCCGGTAACGATCCTGTGTCCGCCCGGCGGCGCGGCGATCATTCAAAGCCTGTGCGTCATCGCGCCGGAGATGCCGTTTGCCCTTGACATCATCGAACAAAAAGAGACGATCCAGACGCATTCGCTGTACGGCTTCCAGATCACCTCCTTTGCCCTTCGGCATGCGATTCCCTGTTACGGCTACAGCTTCTACGTGCCGCGGCGCGCCCGCTTTGACGCCGCGCGCGCGCAGTCCCTCGGCGTTGCGCGAACGCTGTGGTCGCGCCTGCAGGCCGGCCAAAGCGTCGAGGCAAACGGACGTCTCGTGCTGCCGCAGGAGGTCATGGGTCCGCCGCGCAGGGGGCTGCGCGTGACATATGCGACCGATACGCGTCCCGTCCCCGCGCTCTGGCAGGTGGGACAGGACAGTGATTTGATGGTTTTGGAGGGTATGTACGGCTCAAACGACAAGCGCGACAGGGCGCTTGCAACGGGGCATATGACGTTCCCCGAGGCCGCGCGCGCGGCCGCGCGCGCGAATGCTTCGCGCCTGTGGCTGACCCATTACTCGCCCTCGCTGCCCGATCCGCAGAATTACCTTGACGCCATTTTGCCCACTTTCCCGCACAGCGAATGCGGCTTTGACGGCAAGACGATTACGCTGACGTTCGACGGGGAGACGCGCCCATGAAACCCATGCAGCTTCCATCCCCCGTGCGCATTGCGCTTGAAACGCTGGAGCGCGCCGGATTTGAGGGGTTTGTCGTCGGCGGCTGTGTGCGCGACCATCTGATGGGGCTTGTCCCCCACGATTTTGACATTACCACAAACGCGCATCCGCAGCAGATCAAACGCTGCTTTGCCCCGTATCCGACGATCGACACGGGGCTTGCGCACGGTACCGTTACCGTCGTCATCGACCGCATGCCATTGGAGATCACGACATACCGTTTGGACGGCGATTACCGCGACCACCGGCATCCGGATACCGTCACCTTTACCCCGCATCTTGCACAGGATCTTTCGCGGCGCGATTTTACCGTCAATGCCATGGCCTACAGTCCAACGCATGGGCTGATCGACCCATTCGGCGGGCAGGCGGATCTTCGCGCGCGCTGTATCCGCTGCGTCGGCGATCCGTACCGGCGCTTTGAAGAGGACGCGCTGCGCATTCTGCGTGCGCTGCGCTTTTGCGCCGTGCTTTGCTTCCCCATCGAATCGAAGACCGCCGCGGCGCTGTGCCAAAAGGCCGAAACACTGCGCGCGGTGTCCGTGGAGCGCATCTATGCCGAGCTTTGCAAGCTCGTCTGCGGCGCCGGCGCACATGACGTGCTTATGCGCTACGCGTCCGTCGTGCGCGTGTTTTTGCCTGCGCTTGCCGCCTGCATCGACGGCCATCCTGCAAAATACCGCAACTTTCTTGACGTGCTTTTTGCCTGCCCGCCCATCCTGCCGCTTCGTCTTGCCGCGCTTTTTGGCGGCGCCGCATGCGATGCACAGGACGCAGGACAGGCGGCGCGTCAGGCGCTGCTTTTGCTGCACGCGGACAACGCCACAGGCGACCTTGCCGCGCGTCTTGCTGCCTTTAAAGGCGACTTGCCGGTTTCAATGCCGCAGGCGCGGCGTCTTCTTCGCCGCTTCCCGCCGCAGGAAATCGATCTTGTCTTTGCGCTGGAGCGGGCGCGGGCACTGGCAGAGAATCCCACATGCCGCATGCTGCGCCTTCGAAGCATTGCGCGCGCGCAGTCCCTTGTGGAAGCCGTCCTTTTGCAGCATCCCTGTCTGCACGTGCGCGACCTTGCCGTTTCCGGACACGACGTGATGGCCGCCGGATTCTCCGGCCGGGCAATCGGACAGGCGCTTTCGCTGCTGCTGGAGGCCGTGACGGACGAGCGCGTCTGCAACGAACGGGGCGCGCTGCTTGCGTATCTATGCGAACACAGCGCCTTCTCTCCGATTCAAAATCAGTCTCAGTCATAGATCAGTATCCGCATGAATAACCGGTCTTTTTTCATGAATCCCCCCAAAAAAGGAGCAAGGCGTATTGCAGCCCTGCTCCTTTATCAAAGGCATATTCTTTTCATGCAACGAATCCGGGTTTACTGCATCGTCTCTTTTTGCCGATCGGCTGCGCCTTTTGTCCAGATCCATAAACTGCAGCCAAGTACATACAATGCAGTCCCAATCCCAAGCGGCATTTCGATATTGACAATCTGTCCTGTGTATTGGGTGCTCATATACAGGATATGAATCGCAGGAAGCAGACCAAACAGGCCGCCCCATGCTTTACCCCTGCTCAGCAGAAAGCTGCCAAGCCATAAGAATGCCATCCAAACATACCATAAAGGAGATATTGTTTGCAGGACAATATTAAGAACGATTCCTGCAATCGTATATACAGCAGCAGGTAAGCAGAGTATAACTTTTTTCATGCACGCACACTCCTTTGATATCTTTGACTGTTTTGATTGATACGACGCAATAATCAGCAAAACCTTTCTAAATTGTTTATATTATAGCATGTTTCTCAGACACCTGTCTTGCCTGGATACGGAAATTTGCAATTTCAAAACACGGATTTGCTTAAAATGTTTTTTCAATCAACCCCAACAGGCTTATCTTGGCACCCCGCAAGCGGCATCTTGTCTGATCAGGCAGCAATCGGATACGATCACAGGCTTATTTGCGGATAGAATTGATCCTCGTCTTCACAATCCGATTAAATAGTGCCAAACAGCCGGCAGGGATTCCGGAAGATGCGCCATGATACAGTCTTATGGCACGGTCAAATTCATTTATGCATATTCATGCGCCAAAACATATATTTTTGTTCACCAATACATATCCGGTACGCAGCCGGAGGATCCATGCAAACAGCTGCCTGTGCCATTTGCAAAGGCTGCCGCTTTATTGTATGATATAGAAAATTTTTCTGTTCGGACGGAGGGATTTTCATGTCATTTTCCTACTCCCCCTTTGGTACGCTGCCGCTGCTTTGTGACGGGGTTTCGCGCGCGATCAATGCGGAAAACCCGACCGGTGAAAAAGGACGCGGCGGCACCGCCGCCAGCAACCTGGGCGTGGGCCGCAAGGGTTCGCCGTGCCTTCGCAACATTGCAAGCGGACAGACCGTGACGCTCGGTAGGATCGACGGCTGCGGCGTCATTACGCATATGTGGATGACGGTGCGCGACCAGACGGACGCGGCAAACCGCTACGTTCTGCGCGACCTTGTGCTGCGCATCTACTGGGACGGCGAGACGACGCCTTCGGTCGAGGCGCCGCTTGGAGATTTCTTCTGTCTGGGATTCGGGGAAAGCTACACCGTCAATTCGGCGCTTGTCAACGTCAATCCCCTGCGCGGCATGAACTGCTTTTTCCAGATGCCGTTTTTCCATAGCGCCCATATCACGCTGGAAAACCAGCATCCCAATCCCATCAGCAGCTTCTTCTATCAGATCGACTACTGTCTGTATCCCCAGCTGCCGGAAAATACCGCCTGCTTCCACGCGCAGTTCCGCCGCGAGCGGCTGACGCAGATCGGACGCGACTACGTCGTGCTGGACGGCGTGCGCGGACGCGGGCACTACATCGGCACGTTCATGGCCCTGTCGACGCTGGAGCGCTACTGGTGGGGTGAGGGTGAATTCAAATTCTATCTGGACGGCGACAGCGACTACCCCACCATCTGCGGCACCGGACAGGAGGACTACTTCGGCGGCGCGTGGAGCTTTGCCACGCACGACGAGCGCGGCGACTGCATCGAAACGCCGTTCCAGGGGCTCTACATGGGCTATCCGTTCTACAAGGACAAGGACACTGCCGTGACAAACCGCTATCACAACCGCGACGTGCCGCCCATGCGCGCGTTCTACCGCTGGCACGTGTACGACCCGATTCGCTTTGAACGCGACCTTCGCCTCACCGTCCAGCAGATCGGCGTCTGTCACGGCGGCCTGTTTGAGCGGCAGGACGACATGGCAAGCGTCGCCTACTGGTATCAGGCCGAGCCGCATGCCGCCTTCCCGCCGCTGCCGGATGCGCGCACGCGTCATCCAAGATAAAAAAAGACAACACATTTTGCAGAACATGCGCTGCAATCCGGCATTTTCTGCGCTGTGTTTTTCGTGCTTGTTCCGTTACCATAAGATCTGGAATTGTCCTGACGGACACATTCGCACAACATCTTTGGTATTTGTGCCGCTTTTTGGGGGAGGAGTTCTATGGAGATTCTCGTCAGCGTCAACGATTTTATAAACGGTATCGTATGGGGGCCGTTCATGATCGCGCTCATCGCCGCGGTCGGTCTGTACTTTACCGTCCGCCTCGGCTTTTTCCAGTTCCGCAATTTCGGTTTCCTGCTGCGGCAGACGGTCGGCAAAGCGTTCCGCAAGGCAAAAGGTGAGGAGGAAGGCGCAGTCGGCGACATCACCTCCTTCCAGGCAGCCATGACGTCCGTGGCTGCGATCGTCGGCTCCGGCAACATCGCCGGCGTCGCCACGGCAATCGTCTGCGGCGGACCCGGCGCGCTTTTGTGGATGCTGCTTGCCGCGTTCCTTGGCATGGCTACGAAATTCGTCGAAATCGCGCTGGGCATTCAGTACCGGCGCATACATCCCGACGGGTCCGTCAGCGGCGGCGCGATGTACTACCTGGCCGACGGTCTGAAGCAAAAATGGCTCGGCATTCTGTTTTCCGTGCTGGTCATCTTCTTTGCCATCATGATCTCCGCCGTGGTGGATACCAACACCATCGCCCTTGCCATCAACGCCCGCTTCCCCGCCGTGCAGCCCTGGGTCGTCGGTCTTGTTCTGGCCATCTTAACGGGCATCATCATCTTCGGCGGCATCAAGCGCATCGGCCGCATCTGCGAGTTCCTTGCGCCGTTCATGGGCGGACTGTACATCCTGGCCGGTATTGCGATCATCCTGCTGCACATCCGTCAGGTGCCCGAGGCAATTGCGCTGATTTTCCGCGCGGCCTTCTCTCCCCGCGCCGCGACGGGCGGCGTCGTCGGTTCGGTCTTTGTCTGCATGCGCTACGGCGTGGCGCGCGGCATCTTCTCCAACGAGGCGGGGCTCGGCTCGGCCGCAATGGTGCATTCTGCCGCAAAAGTCAAAGAACCCATTGAACAGGCCGTCTGGGGCCCGGTCGAGGTGTTCCTGGACACCGTGCTTGTA
>JAHZHV010000030.1 GCA_019420085.1 Christensenella sp. | reverse complement strand
TTCAGCAGGCGCACTGTAAAACACACCGACCATCGGCGATGCAACCTGTGCCAGCACTTCCTGCTCGGCTTGCGGTATCTGTACATCATTTGCAGAAGGCGCCTCCTGCACCACCGCCGCAGCCGTTGTACATGTGCGTTCCAGACGTACACTCTGATCTCCCTGCGTGATCTGCAGGCCCGTAAGATCCAACTCACGCATCATCTGCGCGTATTTTCGAATTTCCTTTTCCTGCATCATGCAAGCCTCCGGAATGCAAGACACGCATTATGTCCCCCAAACCCAAGTGAATTGGAAAGCGCCAAATCGATATGTGCCTGACGCGCCGTGCAGGGGACGTAATCAAGATCACATTGCGGATCCGGCTGTGTCAGATGAATCGTCGGGGCGATCATATCCTCATTCAGCGTCTTAATGCAGGCAATTGCCTCTGCCGCACCGGCCGCACCCAGCATATGTCCTGTCATGGATTTTGTGGAGCTGACCAGAACATGCGCATACGCTGCCTGCTGCCCAAACGCTGTTTTGATTGCAAGCGTCTCCGTCACGTCATTCAGCGGCGTACCGGTACCATGTGCGTTGATATACACCGTTTCGCCCTCTTGATAACCAGCTTCCCGCATCGCTTCCCGCATGGCGCGCGCACCGCCCTCACCTTCGGGCTGCGGCGCGGTAATATGATATGCGTCGCAGGTCGAACCATAACCGCAGATCTCCGCATAAATATGCGCACCGCGTGCAACGGCATGTTCATATTCCTCCAGCACCAGCGCTGCACCGCCCTCTGCAATCACAAAACCGCCGCGCCGCGCATCAAAAGGCAAGCTTGCCGCCTCAGGATCCTCCGAGACAGACAGCGCCTGCATGTTAACAAATCCTGCAATACCCGGCTCGCAAATTGCCGCTTCGCTGCCGCCTGTAATCATAGCATCGGCATATCCGTGCGCAATGGCACGTGCCGCTTCACCAATGGCATTGGCGCCGGATGCACATGCCGTCACTGCCGGAAGGGCAGGTCCCTTGCATCCAAAACGAATCGCAATCATGCCGGAAGCCATATTTGCAATCAGCATCGGCACAAAATATGGGGATACGCGACGCGGGCCACGCGTCCGCAGTTTATCCATCTCCTGTGCAAACGTCGAAATACCGCCGATTCCCGTGCCAAAATACACGCCAATGCGCGTGGGATCCACGCTGCCAACGATACCGCTTTGCTCTACTGCCTGACAAGCAGCCGCCATGCCATACTGCGCGTACAAATCGCTTCTGAGCACATCGCCCTTTTCCATATACTGCCGCGCGTCAAAATTCTTGACCTCTGCTGCAAGCTTTGCCTTGTATTCCTGGGTATCAAATCGGGTAATAGGCCCTACACCACACACACCCGATACCAGACTATTCCAGAAGGTCGCTACATCGTTTCCAACAGGCGTAATAGCGCCCATTCCCGTCACAACAACTCTTCTCATTTTCTCCTCCTTAAAAGAACCATCACATCGCCATGCCGCCGTCAACACGCAGCACTTCTCCTGTGATGTATGAAGCCGCATCCGCGGCAAGAACCGCGGCAGCTGAAGCAACGTCCGCACAGCTGCCCATACGCCCCAGCGGAATCGCCTTTAAGACCGCGGTATCGTCCTGAAACTGTTTTGTCATATCCGTACAAATGAATCCCGGTGCGATTGCATTGCAGGTAATGCCGCGTGAGGCCAGCTCCCGTGCCACTGACTTTGTCAATCCTACAAGTCCCGCCTTGGACGCAGCATAGTTCACTTGTCCCGCATTGCCCATCAGCCCTGCTACGGATGAAATGTTAATAATTCTTCCTCTTCGCCCCCGAATCATCAGCGGTGCAACGTGGCGGATCATATGAAAAGCGCCTTTTAAGTTGGTATCCAGCACCGTATCAAAATCCGCTTCTTTCATTGCAATGACAAGGCCATCACGTGTTAATCCGGCATTATTAACCAGAATATCCACACCACCAAAGTCGGCTCGTACCTGCACGGCCAGCTGTTTGCATGCTTCAAAATCCGATACGTCGCAGCAATAACAGCGAGCGGTTACCCCCGACTGCTGTGCCTGCCGGCAAACTTCCTGCGCACCCGCTTCGTCATGGGCATACACAAGTGCAACATTTGCACCCAACCTTGCAAATTCCAACGCAATCGCTGCGCCGATACCACGCGAAGCACCGGTAATGATCGCCGTTTTTTCCTTCAGCATTATACTTCCTCCGCCACCCGTCTGACGGAAGCCGTATCGCACACGGCGAACGTGCGCACGGACTTATCCGTCTTGGCAATTAATCCGCACAATGTCTTGCCCGGACCAACCTCTACAAACGTATCCACGCCTTCTGCAATCATATTTTCCACAATTTTCTGCCATTGCACGGGACTTTCCATTTGTCTTGCCAGCTGTGCGGCAATCTGTGTGCCATAGCGCTGGCCGGTATTGTTGGCATAAAGCGGTATTGCCGGACTATGCAGCGTTGTCTCCTGCAGCACCTTTTCAAAAGCCACAGACGCATCGTGCATCAGAACGCTGTGAAATCCGCCGCGTACCTGCAGGAAAACCGCGCGGCCACCTGCCTTTTTTACATCCACGGCGAATTTTTCCAATTCTTCCCGCAAACCCGAAACGGTAATCTGTCCCGGACAGTTGTAATTTACAGGCCACACATGCGTATAGTCAGCGCATAGTTGTTCAACCTGTTCCTGCGTTAGCTTCAGCACGGCTGCCATTGCACTGTCAACTTTCTGTGCAGCTTCCTGCATCAGTTTGCCGCGCTGACAAACAAGGCCAAACCCATCCTGCAAACTGCAAACGCCGGCGTATGTCAGCGCCGTTACTTCTCCAAGGGAAAAGCCTGCCGTCATATCCGCTTGCACACCCGCGTCTTTCAAAGCATGCACCGCCGCCATCTGAACGGCAAACATACACGGCTGTGTCACATTCGTCTGTGAAAGGACCGCCATATCCGCCGTAAAACACGCATCCGACGTACCGGGACGCAGTGCATCCAATTGTTCAAACACATCACGGGCAGGTGCACAGTTTTCATACAGTTCCTGCCCCATTCCCGTAAACTGAGCGCCTTGCCCCGGAAAAACGAACGCTACTTTACCCATTGCACGGCTCCTTTCAATACTGCTTCAGCCTCCTGCACAAGTTCCTGCACGATTTGTGCTGCCGTCTGCTCCTGATTGACCATTCCGGCAATCTGACCAGCAAGGAAGCATCCCTTTTGCACATCGCCCTCCTGCACGGCAAGACGCAATGCACCGGCTCCCATCTGTTCAAGTTCTTCGTCGCTGATCGCACTGTACTCAGCCTGCGCATAAGCACGTGAAAAAGGCGTCTTGAGGCTTCTTACGGGATGCCCCAGCCTTCGGCCCGTCGTAATGGTAGCAGTATCGCCGGCTTTTAAAATTTTATCTTTATAATTGCGATGTACACCGCACTCCTCTGCCACCAAAAAACGCGTTCCAAGCTGTACGCCGCATGCGCCAAGCATCATGGCCGCCGCAACGCCTCTGCCATCCGCAATACCGCCTGCCGCAATAACGGGAAGATCCGTTGCATCACAAACCTGCGGTACCAGCGCCATCGTTGTCAGTTCTCCAACATGACCGCCGCTTTCTCCACCTTCGGCAATCACCGCGCTTGCACCCAGTCGCGTGACCAGTTTTGCCAGCGCCACAGATGCAACAACAGGAATCACAACAATGCCAGCATCCTTCCAAAGCTGCATATACTTGCTCGGATTGCCCGCACCTGTGGTAACCACGGCGACTTTTTCCTCAGCTACCATACGCGCCACTTCATCTGCATAGGGACTAAGCAGCATAATATTTACGCCAAATGGTCGATTTGTCAGTGTTCTTGCAAGATGAATTTGCTCCCGCACTGTCTGCGCAGGTGCATTGCCTGCCGCCACAATCCCCAATCCGCCGCCGTTTGAAACGGCAGCGGCGAGTTTTCCATCGGCAATCCATGCCATTCCACCCTGAAAAATGGGATACTCGATCCCCAGCAGGGTACAAATCTTTGACTGCAGCATCTTACAGACCGTACTTCTGTTCGACAAAGTGTACCAGATCGCCAACCGTCTCAACTTTCTGATCGACCTCGATCTCGCAGCCCACCTTGTCTTCCAGGTTCATAATCATTTCAACCGTGTCAAGAGAATCAATTCCAAGAGACTGGAACGTCATGTCCATTGTGATCTCAGACGGGTCGCAATCGTTGTGCTCTGCAATCAGTTCCGCTACAGCTTCAAATACCATTTTTGTGTTCCTCCACTTTCTTTGGATGTGTAAATTGAATTTCATCTGCATGTGCAGATTTTGACTCCCGTTCCGCGCGATTTCTGCAACGAAGAACCGGGAGAGTTATCAATGATAACTCTCCCGGTTATAGCATGCACCTATTCCTTTGTCAATGCTTTATGCAATATTCATTACGGCAAATCAAATTCCCGGTCGATTGCGTCCCTTACATATTGCATATTCGTATCATTATACGGAATTTCGCCATTATCAAACATCAGCGCCGCACCATAGATCAGGGAACGTACAATATACAGTTTGCGATCTACAACCGCCTTTGGCATTTGCACCGTATCACAGTAACGCCGCACGATCCGTTGTGTTGCATCGCTGACTTTTGAACGGATACTGCGATATTCATCGTCAAATTCATCATCTTTGAGCATGATGATAGAACGAAAATGCGGATTTTCCATCAGGAACCGCACGTAATCGACGCTGATTTCCACAAGCTGCCTGCGATCATCGCCCGGATACAGGGCAACTGTCTTTTGCAGCCGCTTATTCCACATCTGATTGATATATTCCAAGATGGCCGCAA
>JAHZHV010000003.1 GCA_019420085.1 Christensenella sp. | reverse complement strand
GAAGTAAAAAATATCCGCAAGGCCTTTGGCGATACGCAGGTGCTCTGCGGCGTGAATTTTTCCATGCAAAAAGGCGAAGTGCTGGCCATCATCGGTCCTTCCGGCGGCGGCAAGACGACCCTTTTGCGCTGCCTGAACTTTCTGGAGACGCCCGATGAGGGCGAAATCCGGGTCGGCGGACAGAAAATATTTGACGCCAACGAACATGCGCGCCTGTCCGAAGCGCAGGTGCGGCAGAACCGGCTGCATTTCGGGCTTGTCTTTCAGCAGTTTAACCTCTTCCCGCAGTACACGGCGCGGCAGAATATCACCCTTGCCATGCAGCTTCTTGCAAAACAGAGTCCCGACTGGCGGCGGCAGCGGCGCGCCATACAGGAAAAGCTGGACGAAAAGGCGGATGCGCTGCTTGCGCGCGTCGGGCTTGCCAATCGGGCGGATAACTATCCGCATCAGCTCTCCGGCGGGCAGCAGCAGCGCGTGGCGATCGCGCGCGCACTGGCGCTGGAGCCGGATATCCTGTGCTTCGACGAGCCGACCAGCGCGCTTGACCCGGAGCTGACCGGTGAAGTGCTGCGCGTCATCCGGGGGCTGAAGTCCTCGGACTCGACGATGATCGTCGTGACACATGAAATCCAGTTTGCCAGACATGTGGCCGACTCCGTCATGTTCATCGACGAAGGCGTCATCGCCGAGTACGGCCCGGCAGAGCAGGTGATCGAGCATCCGCAAAACGTGCGTACGCGTGAATTTTTGCACAAGTTCGACAAGTAAAATCGAAATAAGGTCGTGCGCCCCGCATCGTTTGCATACGCAGACGGCGCGGGGCGCTTTTTTTCGGCGCTTTGCAGGCATAAAAAACAGCGCAGGGACGCCCCGTTTCCTGCCGCATGCGGCGCGGATGAAAACCAAACGCCTTGCCGGCGCGGGAGAAAAACGCGTGATCGTCAAAGGAAAAATCCGACATGCAGGCGCGGATGAAAAAGCGCTTTGGCAGCGCACGCGGGGGACATGAAAGCGACGCGCTTTTGGGGGGACGGGAAGGATTTGCGGCTGTGCGCCTGCGCACACGGGATATCAAACCGGCACGGCTTTTTCCTATGGGGGACGAACAGAGGGGGCTGCGCTTGCGGCGCGCGGCCGTGCGCTTGTTCCGGCGCATCCCGTCTTTGCAGGCGCAAAAAGGAGGCGCAGGTTTGCTGGGCGGATGGCAGAAAAAAGGCTTTTTTTCGGCGGCAGCACGCGCGAAGGAGACGCATATGGTATAATGACGGGTACAGGAAAAAAGACGGGAGGCGAAAGGACGCATGGAGGGATGCACGCTTTGCCCGCGTCTGTGCGGGGCGGATCGCGCGCACGGCGCGCGGGGCTTCTGCGGCGCGGACGAAACGCTGCGCGTGGCGCGCGCGGCGCTGCACCGCTGGGAGGAGCCGTGCATCAGCGTCGGGGCGGGCAGCGGCGCGGTTTTTTTCTGCGGGTGCAGCCTGCGCTGCATCTACTGCCAGAATGCGGAAATTTCCCAGACGCCGGCCGGTACGGCGATTGACGAAGGACGCCTCTACGACATTCTCTTTGCATTAAAGGCGCAGGGCGCGGCCAACATCAACCTTGTCACGCCGACGCAGTATGCCGACGTGCTTGCGCGCGTGCTGCGCCGCGCAAAGTGGGACGGCCTGGATCTTCCCGTGGTGTACAACTGCGGCGGCTACGAGCGCGTGGAGACGCTGCGCATGCTGCATGGGCTCATCGACGTGTATCTGCCGGATTTTAAGTATCTGGACGCCGGTTTGGCTGCGCGCTGCAGCGGCGCGGCGGATTATCCGGCGGTTGCAAAGGCCGCGCTCTGCGAGATGGTGCGCCAGCGGCCGGTGCCCTGCTTTGACGGCGCGCGGATGGTCGCGGGCGTGCTGGTGCGGCATCTGGTGCTGCCGGGGCATGTGCAAAATTCCCTTGACGTGCTTTCGTATCTTGCGGATACGTACGGCGACGATATCTACATCAGCATCATGCGCCAGTATACGCCGCCTGCGCGCCTTGCGCATCTTGCCGACCTTGGCCGCGCCGTCTCGGCGCAGGAGTACGCGCGCGTGCTGGCGTGGGCGCGGCAACTGGGGATTACCTGCGGCTACACGCAGGAGGAAGGCAGCATCGCCGAAAGCTTTATTCCGGCGTTCGACGGCACGGGCGTCGTCGCGCCGCCCTTGCGCGGGGCGGACGCGCGCGGTACAATACACAGGGAATGACACAAAAGCGGGAGGAGAATATGCACACGGATACCATGGCATACGAGGCGCCGGTTCTGCCGTGCGAAACGGTGGTGCTTCGCCCCTTTACGGCGGCGGATGCGCCGGATATCTACGAGTATGCGCGCCATGCCTGCGTTACGCGCTTTGAACCGTGGGAATGCCACGGCAGCGTCCAGGAATCGCTGCGTTTTGTACAGCTGACCGCGCAGATGAACCGCGCGCGCCGCCGCATCGACTGGGCGATTGCCGACCGCAAAAGCGGACGCGTCATCGGCGCGTGCGGCGTTGCGGTGCGAAGCACGCAGGGCGAGGTGATGGAGATGGGCTACGTCGTGCATCCGTCCTTCTGGGGCAGGGGCATCGCGACGCAGGCTGCCGCCGCCGCGCGGGATTTCGTCTTTTCCCATACCGCGTGCGTGCGTCTTGAGGCGCGGCATGTCGTGGAAAACGGCGCGTCCGGCCGCGTGATGCAGAAAATCGGCATGCAAAACGAGGGCGTCCTGCGCGCAAACCGGCAGATTCGCGGGTTGTGGATGGATGAGGCGGTCTATGCGCTCACGCGCGCGGACTGGGAGGCCATGCAGCCGCGCGATCGGGAGACGGGTATCCAAAAGGTGCGGCAGGCGCGCTGCTTTGCGCTGGATATGGACGGCACGATCTACCTTGGCCGGCGTGTGCTGCCCGGCGCGCGGGAGTTTGTGGCGTTTTTGCAGGCGCGCGGCGTGCGGACGGTCTTTTTGACGAACAATTCCTCGCGCGGCGCGGAGGATTACTACCTGCGCCTGCGGGATATGGGCTTTACCGTGCGGCAGGAGGATATCCTGACATCCGGACAGGCGGCGGGGGCGTATCTTCAAGCGCACTATCCCGGACGGCGCGTGTTCGTCATGGGCAACGAGCGCCTTGTGCGCCAGATCCGCCAATGCGGCGTCGACGTCTGCCGCGACGGCGCCGAAGTCGTGCTTGCGGGCTTTGACACGACGCTTACTTACGAGACGCTGACGCGCGTGTGCGACTATGTGCGCGCGGGGCTGCCGTTTGTTGCGACGCATCCGGACTACAACTGTCCCGTCGACGGCGGCTTTATCCCCGACCTTGGCGCGATGCTGGCGCTGATCGAGCAGTCGGCGGGGCGGCGGCCGGACGCCGTCATCGGCAAGCCGAATGAACAGATGGTGCAGTATCTGACGCAGCGCACCGGCGTGCCGCGCGCCGAGACGGTCATGGTCGGCGACCGGCTGTATACGGACGTGGCGGCCGGTGTGCTGCACGGCATGACGAGCGTGCTCGTGCTCTCGGGTGAGACGAAGCGTCAGGACCTTGCCGCAAGCCGCATTCAGCCGGATCTTGTCGTGCGGGGCGTGGATGAACTGTACGATATCCTGCGGGAGGGTTGAGGTATATGGAACGCGTGCGGGTGGACCTGCATGTGCACACGACCGCTTCGGACGGCAGGCGTACGCCGCAGCAGGTGGTCGCCGAGGCATGCACCCGGGGGCTTGATGCGATTGCCGTGACCGATCACGATACCACGGCGGGCGTTGCCGCGGCGCGCCGGGCGGCGGCAGGGACGGGACTTTTTGTCGTGCCGGGCGTGGAACTGAGCGTCGATTTTGCCGGGGAACTGCATATTCTGGGCCTGTTTGTCGACGTGGACAACGCGGAATTTTCCGCGGCGATGGCGCGCCTGCGGCAGGGGCGCCTGCGGCGCGTGGAAAAAATCGTTGCGCGTTTGAACGCGCTTGGCGTGCCGCTTGCGCTTTCGGACGTCATGGCGCAGATGCGCGGCGACAGCGTCGGGCGCGGACATGTGGCCTACGCGATGGTAGCAAAAAAGCTGGCGCGCGATACGGACGAGGCGTTTTCCCGGTATCTGGAGATCGGGCGGCCGGCGTATGTGCCCAACGCGCGGCTGTCGCTTGCGCAGGCGCTGGGCCTTTTGCAGCGCACGGGCGCGCTGAGCGTCTGGGCGCATCCGATGAAGACGGCGACGCAGCAGCAGGTGCTCGTGCCGCTGTATGAACAGATGAAGCGCCTCGGCCTTGGCGGCGTGGAGTGCTTCCACCCCTCGGCGGACGCACAGCAGACGCGGATGCTGGAGCGCTGGTGCCTGCGCGACGGGCTTTTCGTCACCGGCGGCAGCGACTGGCACGATAAAGCCGGCGGCGTGCCGCTTGGCTGGGTGGCCGACCGGTATGACGTGACGCGCTATGATCCGGCGGCGGCGCAGCGCATTGCGCATCATGCGCGCTTTTTTGAAAAATCAGACGGAAAGGTGAACCAGGAACCTTGAACGACGATCGCAACGGTTGGAATTCGTATCGGGATTTATATGAGAATGCGCCCGACGCGCAGCAGGATGATTCGGCAGGACAGTGGCGCGGGTGGGAATCCGCCACGCATGCGCGTGAGAACGCGCCCGATGCGCTGCCGGACGCGGCGGCCGGGCAGACGCCGCTTGCGCTGCCGCCGTCTGCAAAGGATGCGCCGCCGCGGCGGCACAGGCATACAAAGGGGCATGCGTCCGCGCCGCGGCGGCATACCCGTCGGCGTGATGCGCGTCCCGTGCGTGCGCGGTTGTACACGCCGGACGCGCGGCGGGTGCATTCGGCGTTTGTGCAGCGGCTGCTTGCGCTTTTTTCGGCGGCCGCGGCGTTTTGGCGGCGGCTGTCGGTCAAAAAACGCGCGGGCGCGCTTGTGGCGCTTGCCGTCGTTTTATGCTGCGTGCTTTTGGCGCCGGGCATGCTGCGGCCCCGAAACCAGGAGGAAGCGGTCATTGCGCGCGGCGTGACGATCGACGGCGTGGACGTCTCCGGCATGACGCAGCAGGAGGCCACGC
>JAHZHV010000029.1 GCA_019420085.1 Christensenella sp. | reverse complement strand
CGATTAATTTCGAACCGGGTACACCCTATCGCTATATGCCAACGGAAGAAATTCTTGACAACGGCTTTGCCATCGCAAGTTTCTGCTATAAAGATGTCACAAACGATGACGGCGATTTCTCCGACAAAATTGCAGGCGTCCTGTACGGCGGTCGTGAGCGAGAGGCAAACCAAGCCGGTAAAATCAGCATCTGGTCCTGGGCAGCCAGTCTTGTTATGGATTATCTGCAAACGCTGGACACCATTGATCAAAAAAATATTGCCGTCATCGGCCATTCGCGTCTTGGCAAAACCGCGCTGTTAACCGGCGCATTTGACGAACGATTTGCCTTTACCATCTCCAACGATTCCGGATGCAGCGGCGCAGCAGTCTCCCGCGGCAAAAAGGGAGAGCGCATCGAGGCAATCCTGACAAGATTCCCATTCTGGTTCTGCAAAAACTATCAAAAATATGCAGGACACGAAGAGCTTCTTCCCTTTGATCAAAACTGGCTTTTGTCACTGATTGCACCTCGCAAGCTCATGGTGGCAAGTGCAAGCGGCGATGCATGGGCTGATCCCAATTCCGAATACCTTGGCGCTTATGCTGCCGGAGAGATTTTTAAACTGTATGGCCGTGGGTTCGCAGGTCCGAATCGGTTCCCTGAACCGGGTGACCAATTCTATTTTGGCGATGTCACGTATCACCAGCGTCCTGGGCTTCATTTCCTTTCCCGCTATGACTGGAACCTGTATATGCACTATATCAAAGCCAATTTGAATCGCTGAAAACCATATGCAAAGGCTGCGAAATCAAAAGATTTCGCAGCCTTTGTTTTCTTCGTCGCCGCCTGTTCGCGCCGCACAATACCCTGTCAGCCAAACCCACTGCAGCTGCGCATCAAGCGCCCGGTGCTGTATCATATGCAGCATCGGCTGCACGCTAACCCATATAGCCGGATCCTTACGCGCAACTTCCCGCAGTGCGGCGATCGGATACATCGCCGCAATCGCCGGTGAAGGATCCGTTTCCACTGCCAGTACGCCAAAGGCATAACCCAGCCGGTAAACCTGCTGCGCTGTCATAGTTTCAACACGTCAAACGCCGTGTGTTCACCACGCAGACGTTCCTGCAGTCCGCCGCAGCACTCAATCAATCGATTCATTCGTCACACTCCCATTGGCATAAACAGCCGTCAATATTCGCCATTTTTCCGTCTTACACTTTGCCTGTCCAGCGGCGCATTTGATGCCTGTTCATGCAGCAGTTGTACAAACAAAAACGTACAATCGCCTGCGTAAACAGCAAACACCACCCTTTACAATCCATATCCAAATCTTCATCATGATACTTATTATAAAGACAATGCCCCACTTGCGTCAAACACAATTCCCGCATAGCAAGGCGCTTTTTGCACATCGCTGCACGTCCAATTGGCTTGCATCACAGCAAACACGCACACGCCTGCGTATTCCCGGTATAAAAAACAAGTTCTCTGTAATAAAAAACGGACGCAGAGAGGATACATGATCTTCTGCGTCCATTCAAACTGTTTACTTGCTTTCCCGGGGCCGTATGCCAACCGCCATCTGATATTGCTCAGCATGGCGTTTGCGCGCCAGTACTTTATCGCAGGCAATGACGCCGCGATTCTCCCACGGATCGTTAAAGATAAAGTGCGTCTCATCGCATCCTACCAGAAGCAGGCAATGCTCATTGGAACGCCAGGTAAATACCTCGCCACTGTCATACAAGCGCCACTGCGGTCCCTCAATGTACGGCCGCATATTGATCGTCGACCACACGATTACCGGCATATCATGCGCCAGATACCGCTCAGCCAGCGTATCAAGTCCCGTCCCGGTCTCGTTGACAACCATGTAATGGCTTCCAATCAATTTTTCCAGCACATCGACCAGAACCGGCGCATAACACCCCATCGCATCATCGCGATACGGATCGCCTGCGAAGCAGCGATTGGGATCCGGACCCCACAGCTCACCATCCCGAGTTGTAAAGGCTTCCTTCGGCAAATATGTATCAATGAACGTGCGCACGTCCATTTGCACGCCCAAATACCGCAGAAGCATGACGGTAGTTACGCTTTCACATCCCGTCGGTGCATCATGCGTCTGATCCAGATATGGTACATCAATCCGTTTGTTCATGCGTTCTGCTTTTTCGCCGTAACCGCACGAATGGCAAGCAGCGTTACAACTGTCAATACAAGGCCGATCGGCAGAACGATGTACCACTCATGTACAAAACCTGCCAGAAGATACGTCACGGCGCTAACGGCAATAATGACAAACGCATACTGCATCTGTGTGGAAACGTGATTGATATGATTGCACTGTGCACCGGCAGAAGACATGATCGTCGTATCGGAGATGGGCGAAATATGGTCGCCGCATACAGCGCCTGCCATAATTGCCGCGATGCTGATCGTCAGCATGGACGAATCTCCATAGAACATCGGCACAGCAATCGGAATCATAATGCCCATCGTACCCCAGCTGGTTCCGGTAGAGAACCCAAGGAAGCAGGCTACGATAAACATCAAAAGCGGCATCAGTGCTGCAAGCGCAGTATTATTGGCAAACACGCCGGTGACAAACGAAGCGACATCCAGCTGATCGACCATTCCCTTGAGTGTCCATGCCAAAATCAATACAGAAATGGATGGCACCATGACCTTAAAGCCATCAACAATGCTGTCAGCAAAATACGATGCAGAAATAATCTTGCGCGGCAGATACAAAATCGCCATAAAAATAATCGTTACAAAGGTAGCAAATACCAGACTGACCGATGCGCTGCAATTTGCAAAGGCATCCACAATACTGGTCGTACCGGTCGCACGCATGCCGGTATAGATCATGGCAAAGACTGCCGAAACAATCAGTACCAGCACAGGCAGCACAAGATCTGTCACGCGTGCCCGCGGATTTTCAACGTCTTCGCCGGCATCAGTATACTCATTCTTGCCTTCTGTAAACAGATCCCCATTTGCTGCATTGCGTTCATGCAAACGCATCTTTCCAAAATCAAACAGGAAGTACGAGGTGATGAACACCATCACCAGCGTAAAAATGGCATAGAAATTGTAGGGAATGGCTCTGATATACATCTGGAAACCATTGATATCGTAGCCTTCGGGAATGTAACTGGATACCGCAGCAGCCCAGGAGGAAACCGGCGCAAGGATACACACCGGCGCAGCCGTAGCATCGATGATATACGCAAGCTTTGCACGGGAAACCTTGTAACGGTCCGTCACCGGACGCATAACATTGCCAACGGTCAGGCAGTTAAAATAATCGTCGACAAAAATCAGGCAGCCCAAAACACTGGTCGAAAGCATCGCGCCACGCTTGGAACGAATCTTTTTCCCTGCCCAGTTTCCATACGCGTTGGAACCGCCGGAACGTACCATCAGCACAATAATCATGCCAAGCAGCACGTCAAAGATCAAAATCATTAAATCCATGTTGTCGGCCATCGTGGTAAACAGCAATTCAAACGTTTCCCACAAATGGAAGTTTGTCAGCATCAGCGCGCCAAGCAAGCTGCCCGCAAACAGCGAAACATAGACCTTCTTGGTGATGAACGCCAGCACAATTGCAACAAGCGGTGGAACAATCGCCCACCATGTTCCGATAAATTCCACGCTCTCTCCTCCAAAGCAGTATTAAGAATAAGGACATGCTTTTCCTATGATAACAGACACCCACGCACTTTCCCATGCAAAAAATGTCATGAAACCATGCAAAATGTGCTTTCTTTATATCCTCTTTACAGCACATCACTGCGAAGATCCATGTAGTCGACTTCGGTTTGCGTTAAATCGATCTTCAGCGCATCGATATTATCTTGCATCCGTGCCGGATTTGAAGTCGTAACCACAGCATATGCATCAAGCGCAGACGCAAACAAAAATGCAAGCGCAATCTGCGCCACTGTCGCACCATGCCGCGCTGCGACGCGCTGCGCACGCGCAAGGCGTTCAAAGTTATCCGGACACACGTAGCCCTTCTGCGCAAAAGCATCCAGCACACGCATCGCCGAAGATGGGTCATCACTTTTTACTTTTCCGGAAAAGAATCCTCTTGCAAGACTGGAATACGCAATCACGGGCATTTTGTGTTCGCGATACCATTGCCGCGCCTGTTCGTTGCCAGGGCCGGAGATGGATACGCAGCCACCGCCCCACATATCGCACGTCTGCCGTGCCAACCCAAAATTGGGGCTGGATACGCTAAAAGGTATCAGATTATGTGCATATGCATACTCATTGGCCTGTTCAATACGCGCATGTGTCCAATTGCTGGCGCCAAAAGCACCGATATCGCCGCGCGCATGCATATCGTTAAAGGTCTGGACAATCTCATCCACACTGCGTGATTCATCATCACGATGCAGGATATAAATATCAATTTTACGAACGCCCAACAATTCCAGCGATGTGTGAAGATCCTCATACATACACGCAGCATTGACGCGCTTTTGCCCCGTTTCCACATCATGATGTCCGCATTTGGACAGCACAACAACATCCTCTTGCCGTCCAAAGCGTCGAATCCATCCGCCAAGGCTCTTTTCCGCCAAGCCATAATTGCGCGCACAATCAAAGGCATTCACGCCCAGCGCAAACACGCCTTCCAACAGAGCGTCCACATTTTCTCCCGCAATCATAGGTTTCTGCGCTGCGCCAAAAAACAGCCGTGAAACCGGTTTATCCACATAGGATATCGTTCCGTATTGCATGCTTACGTCCTCCGTATTCACACCATTTTACTCATTATATCGCATCAAACTTGCTTTGTCTTGCTGCAAATTGCCCACAAAAAAAGCTGCTGCAAACACAGCCGCTTTGACCTTTTATCTTTTCATGTCCTCCGCATCCGTCTGCTGCATTTCCTGCTTTGTCTGCTGCACATACATACGAATCCCCATCGCAATGGAAACCAGCACGCTCACTACTGTCACCCCTACCGCACTGAGAAACGTAAAAGAAGCAGGTCGATCGATGAATTCAGCCATAACAGTATACGCATACAATGCAGGTGCAAATCCCACGATACTCCCGGCCAGGTACGGTCCATATGCCATCTGCGAAGCGCCAAAATACATACTGATCAAATCACACGGAAAGACACCCAGCAGACGCAGCATCGCAACCGCCTTAAGCGGATGCTGCTGCATGGACATTCTCACCCTTCGTGTAAAAGTATGATTTTGCTTATCCACAAGCTTCACATAGCTGTTGCCCCGCCGTCTGCCAATCAGATACGGTACTGTCGCCGCAATCACGGTCCCCGCAAGATTGACCAACAGCGCAATTGGAAAAGGAAAAAGCACCGCACCAAGCGCATACAGCAGATGAATTGCCACAAAAACGGAGATGCTTTTGCACGCAAAAGCCACAAGCAAAAATAAACAAGCCAGCACCGGCTGCTTCGGCGTGAAGCTCACAAGCATGTCCAGCGTCAACGCATCACGCTGTGTCCAGACAAACAACAAAAAGGCCGCATAGAAAAAAAGCGGAAGAAACTTTACAATCTTGCGCACCCATTCACGCAGACGTTCAGCTTTCATGATGTTTTAACAGCTTATAATAGAACACAGCATATCCTATAAACGACATACACAGTGCTGCTGCGCAAATCATACCCAACAGCTGTGCAACAGAAGCGGACATGTACGGAAAAAACAACAGCGCCAGCATCGTCAAATAAAATGCCGCCGTAGACACCTTTCCGCACCAGATTGCACCGCGAATTTCATAGTGTCGATGCAAAACCACAACGCCCATAACCGCCATGAATGCCTCTTTGATTACCAAAATCGCAAAAATCCATGCAAGCCATGTATAGCGGCTTGTCAGGCACACCGCAAGCGCCAGTTGTGTCAGCTTGTCCGCTACAGGGTCAATAATCTTGCCCCACTCCGTAATCATATCAAAATGTCGGGCAATATATCCGTCAAGCGTATCCGTCAGCCCCGAGATAACAACCAAAATTGCAGTAGACAAGTATTTTCCCTGCGCATATGCCAAACAAAAAACAGGAATCAGAATCAGCCGAACGTAGCTGAGCAAATTTGGAATGGATAACGCTTCCCTCTTCCAGCACGCGAGCTTTTCTTTCATGTTGGACTGGTCTCCTTATGATCCGTGAAGGTGTATACACGCATCCGGATTATTTCATTTTGTGATACAATATGAATTATAGCATTTTCCTGCCAAAACATACAAGTGCCGCATCCTCGTCTGCGGCAATCTTTCGTACAACAGGAGGAACTACACATGCCGCATTCCGGCTTTCGCCGTTTTGTACGCCTCATGGCATGGTTGGCACTGTGCGCCATCGCGCTTGTGATACTGCTCAATGCCGTAGTGTTATTGCGCGCGCGTGCATATATCCATTCTTCAGCGGATACCCTGCCGGATCCGCCCTATGACTGCATTCTCGTGCTCGGCTGCGGCGTAACAGATGACGGCACCCCCTCTGCCATGCTGCGCGATCGTCTTGAAACAGCGCTTTGCTTATATCAAAGCGGTGCGGCTTCCAAAATTCTTGTAAGCGGCGATCACGGTCAAACCAGCTATGACGAAGTCAACGTCATGAAAGGTTTTCTTGTAGACGCAGGCGTCCCGTCACAGGATGTCTTCATGGATCACGCCGGTTTTTCCACTTATGAAAGCGTCGTGCGTGCCCGCGATGTATTCTGCGTCCGCCGTGTCGTCATCGTCACGCAGCGCTATCATCTATACCGCGCTGTATTTCTTGCCCAATGCAGCGGATTACAGGTCTGCGGCGTCCCCACGCAGGGTCCCGTCTATGCAGGCGCTGCGCTTCGTTTGACACGCGAAATTGCCGCACGCTGCAAAGATGTTTTCTGGGCGCTGATTCATCCCGCGCCGACGTTCGGGGGGGAGCCCATTCCGGTAAACGGCAATGGCAACTTAACAAATGACGCTTTTTCTCAATTTTGACGCCGCCGGTTCCTATTTTTATCTGTTCGCTGCAAAAGAGGCCTCATGCCTCTCGGATATTAATACGCATCCAGGCAGGAACCTGCGTGCGGCAGCATAATACATATCCTCGTACCGTGTCCGGGTATGCTGTGCACATCGATGGTACCATCGTGCAGCTGCACGATGCGCCGTACCAGCGACAATCCCAAACCGCTTCCGCGTTGTCCATGCGATGGGTCTGCCTGAAAGAACCGTTCAAACATGCGTGCCTGTGTCTGTTCGTCCATGCCAATGCCTTCGTCGCAAATCTCCACGACGACCTGATCGCACGCCGTCAGGTGTACGCGCACCCAAATTGTTTTTCCCTCATCCGAAAATTTAATCGCATTATCAAGCAGATTCAGCCAAACCTGCTGCATCAGCGTCTCATCCGCCAGCAAACAAACCGGCGCAGCCTCAATCTCAGGTGTAATATTACGCGCATCCCACTTCGGCTGCAATAAAATCAGGCAGCGGCGCAGTTGTTCGTCCAACCGGTACGATGTCTTTTGCAGGCTCTGTTGTCCTGCATCCATTCTGGAAAGCCGAAGCATATTCTGCGTCATATCCGTCAGGCGCATGCTCTCTTTTTCAATGGCATCGGCATATTCACGCCGCTGCTGCTGCGTCAGATGCTCTTCCTGCAGCAGATGGGCATATCCTTCGATAATCGCAAGCGGTGTTTTCAGTTCATGCGACACGCTTGCAATAAAATCCTTATGCAGGTATTCATTTTTCTGCAGCTGCTGTGCCATCGCGTTAAAGTTACGCTGCAATTCGCCGTATTCGGCAACCCGATCGCGGCGCAGGCTAACCTGCACGTCATAATTGCCTTTTGCAATCTCGTTGGCAGCATTGGAAAGCGTGCGAATCGGGTTTGTCGTATCACGCGTAATCAAAATAATTGCCAGGATCAAAACTGCCATTGCCACCACCAACAGCAGCACATCTTTCATCGTCACGCCAAATGCAATCCAACGCATCATTTGCCTGTCCACGCGCATTCCATTTCGCATCTGATATGAAATCACAAGCGTCGTCATGGTGGAGAGCATCACTAAAATGGCAAGCAAAATTCCCAAACGCGAACGCAGCTTTCTCATACCGGTTTCTCCAGACGATACCCCAATCCCCGCACCGTTCGGATCTGAATTTGCGGAAGACAGGCCAATTTCTCGCGCAGGCGCTTAATATGCGTATCCACTGTACGCGGATCAGACTGACTGTCATATCCCCAGATGTCATCCATCAATTCCTGCCGCGTAAAAATTTTTCCCGGATACGCGGCCAGTTTGGCAAGCAACCGGAATTCCTTCAGCCTAAGGCTGATTGTGACATCTTCGGCGCACAGGCACAAAGACTGTCCTTTCAGCGTATACGGTCCAATGTGCATCTCATCATCCTGCGACTTCTCCAATCCGCAGCGCCGAAGCAGCGCTTCCAACCGCAGCAAAAGTTCCTCCATGCGCACCGGCTTGACCAAATAATCGTCTGCCCCACAATAAAAACTTTGCCGCATGGCATCAAATTCTTCTCTGGCTGTAATCACCAGAACCGGCGTACGAATGCCCGCATCCCGCAACTGGCGTATCAGGGACAGGCCATCCATGTGCGGCATCATCAAATCAGCGACAATCGCATCTATCGCTTCGTTCTGCGCCAGTGCAAGTGCCTGCGCGCCATCCTGTGCCTGCAGCACCGCATATCCCGCACGCTGCAAATGGATCGCAAGGAGTTTTCGATAGGACTCATTATCCTCAGCAATCAATACCCGCCGCATGCCTTAACCTCACTTTTCATATGCTGTATACTTTCTTTTAGTATATCACAGCATGCCGCTGCATTGCGCAAAAAACATAATCACACCAAAAACAAAAGGGCCGGCGTCCTTTGCGGCGTCAGCCCTTTTATTGCTCTGTTTTTGAAAATCAATCGTGTCTGCCTGTTGCCCGCGTCCAAAGCATGCGATACTTTACACCGCACAGGCCTGTTCGGGTCATATCCCAATACTGTCCTTTACTTTGGAACAAAATCGTATTGCCAAGATTAATATACTCCATCGCCTGTACATGGGCAAAATCAAAGCGTTCATTTTCGATACTGAATCCAGTCTTATCCGCTTTGAGCGTTCCATGCATACACGCAACACGCGCGTGTTACTGTGTGATACGGTATAGCGTCACATCCTCATCGCAAAACAGCGTCTCATTCGTCCATACTTCGTGATACAGACGATCGAACTCTTCTTTCTGCCATGCGCCCCAATCGCGCACAGTTTTAAAATCGAAGCCATCCCCATGCAGCATTGCGTATTCGTCATAACGTCCGGCAAGGCCACAATCGCACCAGAATCGATCACCGCTTGAGTGTAACGTAGAAAATCCGCCGCATTTTGGGCAGAGAAACAGGTAATTCTCAATCCCGGATGCAAGCGCCTCTCCCGTATACCGACGTGGAAACTTGAGCTGGCGCGCATAGGCATCCTCATATAAATCTTCGTTGATGCGCTGCGTAATCTCAGCCGGCGTCATTTTCGCCAGTTCCTGATGAGAATATACGCCAACAACACCGCCCCACATATCTCCTTTTCGGAATTTCGCCGACCAGCGCGGTGCAACAAAATACCCGCCGCTCATGCGAAACGTCACCAGCGTACACCCGGCTCTTTGCACCAGCTTTCCCGTAGCTTCATCCACCTGTTCCGTGACGCCGTTAAAGGAACGATTTCCCTCCGGGAAAATCATAATATTATTTCCTTCCCGTACACGCCGCAGAATTTCAATCACCGTCGCGCTTGAAACCGTACCTTTCCGAAGCGCAATGGGATTAAACAGACGCACCATCATTTTCTGCGGAAAATTGCCGCGGAATAAATGCTCGCTGCAGACAAAATACATGTGATTGCGCATAGCACCCATCAGGATATAAAAATCAATCTCCGTCAGGTGATTGGACATGATAATAAATGGCTCTTTCAGCTTCAGCGGCGCATTGGTATAACGAAACTTTGTCGCCGCCCACAGCCCGACAAAAGGACGAACGAGCCGATAAATATTTTGATAATACCTGTCGCTTTTGCGTTTCATTGGCAAAACAAATCCTTTCGTTCGTTTTCCGCCTCTTTCCCGCTCATCATAGCCTATGTTTGTGAACTGAGTTTTAACTTTTAAGTTTTCTTTTCATTACACCAAAAATTTTATTTTTCAACCCAATTCTTTATCCCTGAAAAAAGAAACATACTTCATAAAAAACAGGTTTTCTTTTTTACTCCGGAATCGCAAATCGGATCGCCCTTGGCACGGCTTCAACATGGACGTCATCTGTTTGCAGCAGTTCACCGTCCAACACACTCCAAAACGGCTCCTGCGCACTGACACGAACGCGCGAGGCACGCCGGTATTCCAAAATATGCGCCAACTCCGGGTGTTCCAGATGTTCTCCCCTGCGATAGATTCCTGCAAGACGCAAAAAACGCATCCGTGATACCGGACGCACCATGCATACCTCAAGCAATCCATCATCGGTTTTTGCACGCGGTGCACAGCAGAACGATCCGCCGACATAGGAGCCGTTGGCAACCGTACAAAGCAATATGCTGTCGCGTGTCAGTTCTTCTCCATCCGCTTCAATACGGCATGGCGTACGCATGGCATGCAGCAGCGCCTGCGCTACTCCCGTAAAATATGCGTTTTTTCCACCGATGATGGGTTTGCGCTTGACACGTGTCATGGTATTGCATACCCAGGAATCAAATCCTACATCAAATACATTAACACACCAGCGATCATTCACCCGCATCAGATCCACATCGCGTTCTTTGCCGCGAATCAAGCGGGGAATATCCAAAAAACGTTCTTTTCCACCGTAGCTTTTCACGTAATCATTGCCACTCCCGCAAGGATAGCAGCTCATGGATGCATTGTCGAACCCGACGATACCATTAGCAACTTCTCCAATGGTTCCATCTCCGCCACAAGCGTAAAAACGCGTTTTCTGCGCCGGATGCGCCAAGCAGTAGTCATGCACAAAATGTGTTGCGTCTTTTCGAAAACGCGTTACATAGATCTCATAATCCAATTCGGACATTCCCGCAAGCGACTGTGCAACCTCCCTGCCTGCGTCCTTCCTGCCCGCCTTTGGATTTACAATAAAAACGTGTTTCATATTCACCTCGAATCACGTACCCGCTCCCGACAGAGCGCACCATGCTTTTGTCCGTCTTATCCCATGTGCATTCCTGCCCACGGTTTTCGACGGCAAAATCGAATTTATCATATCACAGGCATGTTGCTTTGGGAAGATAACATGATAATATTTATTGAAAGGAAATCCTTCAGCACATGGCTTTTTCGCGCACATCTTTTCATTGCATGAAGGTATGGTATAATCAATCTGCCGCCACGCTTTTTGCCGCTGCGGCATATATATGCTACAGCGCCATGCCGTCATGCAGGGAAAGGAGCATGCTTTGACCATACTGGAAGGAAAGATACGCCGTACAATGGATGACGCAGCCTTTGCAGCCTTTGCCAAACCATACCAACATACCGTCATTGACGTCGGCACAGGGGATGGTAAAAACATCTACAAAAATGCAAAAAACCAGCCGGATACGTTATTTATCGGGCTGGATGCGGCGGGGGAAAACATGATTCCCATTTCGCAAAAGCTCTTGAAGAAACCGTCTCGCGGCGGGCTGAACAACGTGCTGCTCGTCATTGCCACTGCACAGGAACCGCCCTCGGCGCTGCAGCGCACAGCCGATATGCTGACGGTTTACTTTCCCTGGGGTTCCCTGCTCAGCGGTCTGATTCTGGCCGAGCCGCAAACACTGCACGGTCTGCGCAGCCTGTGCAATGCGCACGCAACCTTTGAATTCGTGACAACGTATGCCGACGCGTTTGAAGCAGCCGAAATTCAAAAACGCGCATTGCCGACGCTGTCACGCGCATTTTTTCTTGGCGAATATGCGCAGCAGCTGCGCCATGCGGGTTTTTGTATCGATACAGTGGACCTGCTTGACAACACCTATGCCGCACAATTTGAGTCCGCATGGGCAAAACGTCTTGCGCATGGACGGCAGCGCGACTTTTATCGTATTACAGGACATATCTGCACATGTCCCGTAACGGATTCTACTTTATAAGGAGACGACATCATGCAAAACCTGCTACAGCTCCTGCCTGGCATTCTGCTCCCGCTTTTGGGCACGACACTGGGCGCGGCCATGGTTTTTCTGGCCAGGCGCGACGTACGCCCCACGGTGCAAAAGGCGCTTCTTGGCTTTGCCGCAGGCGTTATGATCGCAGCTTCCGTCTGGTCACTGCTGATCCCGGCGCTTGAAATGGCGGAAACTTCCGGTACGCCCGCATGGGTACCCGCCGTGA
>JAHZHV010000028.1 GCA_019420085.1 Christensenella sp. | reverse complement strand
CCACCAAAGAGAATCCCTTATTGTTGATCTGGTTTTCAAACGCCTTCTGAATTGCACGCTTGGCGTTGCGGATGTTCTTGACGTTGTTGACGGCAACGCGCTCCAAATACTCAGGTCCCTCCAGCTGCGCCAGCATCTCGCAGACCTTGACCGGATAGCCGCACTGCTTGGGATCACGGCCATAAGGAGACGTCTGGGTCACCTGACCAGGCAGCGACGTGGGCGCCATCTGACCGCCCGTCATGCCGTAAATGGCGTTATTGACGAAAATAACGGTAATATTCTCATTGCGCGTG
The DNA here is from genome assembly GCA_019420085.1 of Christensenella sp. Classification (GTDB taxonomy): domain Bacteria; phylum Bacillota; class Clostridia; order Christensenellales; family Maliibacteriaceae; genus RGIG9107. The sequence continues at coordinate 5,741 of JAHZHV010000028.1, read as the reverse complement.
GCGGCATGCACCGTCTCGGCCATACCGATGGAAGCAAGGTCGCCATCGCCCTGATAGGTAAAGACGATATGATTTTCCGGATCGGAACGCTTCAGTCCTGTGGCAACAGCCGGTGCACGGCCATGCGCCGCCTCGACCATATCACAGTTGAAGTAATTATATGCCATAACGGAGCAACCGACGGGTGCGACACCGATCGTCTTGCCCTCGATACCGAGCGCGTCGATCGCCTCGGCAACCAGGCGATGAATAATGCCGTGCGTGCAGCCCGGGCAGTAATGCATCGGCACGTCCGCAAGTGCCTTGGGTTTTTCGAATACGACCATTAGCGGATACCTCCTTGCACGGATTCAATTGCCGCAAGCACTTCCTGCGGCGAGGGGATCATGCCGCCTGCGCGGTTGCAGAGCGTCACGGGACGGCGGCAGTCGGTGGCAAGGCGCACGTCCTCGATCATCTGACCCATGGAAAGCTCAACGCTGATAAACGCCTTGACATGATCGGCAGCCTGCGAAAGCGCCGCCTTGGGGAACGGCCACAGCGTGATCGGACGGATCATGCCGACCTTGATGCCCTTTTCGCGTGCCGCGTTGATCGCGTTCTTGGAAACACGCGCCGCAATGCCGAATGCCACGATGCAGATATCCGCATCGTCCATGCGGTAGGACTCGTAGAGCACCTCGTCGCGCTCCACGGCAGCATAGCGTTCGTAGCGTGCGAAGTTCTGACGCTCCAGCTCCTCCGGCACAAGCGACAGGGAATTGATAATATTGTGCGCACGGGCCATCTTCGTACCCGTAACCGCCCAGGACTTGTCGTACTGCTCGACCTTACCCTCTTCCAGCACCACAGGCTCCATCATCTGGCCCATCGTACCGTCAGCAAGGATCATCGAAGTCATGCGGTATTTATCCGCAAGGTTGAACGCAGTAAACGTCATCGACGCCATCTCCTGCACGCTTGCCGGCGCAAGGACGATCATATGATAGTCGCCATGCCCGCCGCCGCGCGTAGCCTGGAAGTAATCCGACTGCGAGGGCTGAATGCCGCCAAGGCCGGGACCGCCGCGCTGGACGTTGGCCACAACCGCAGGAAGATCCGCCCCTGCCAGATAGGAAAGTCCCTCGCTTTTGAGCGAAATTCCCGGGCTGGAGGAAGACGTCATCACGCGCTTGCCCGTGGATGCCAGGCCATAGACCATGTTGATGGCGGCCACTTCACTTTCGGCCTGCAGGAATGTGCCGCCGATTTTGGGCATGCGCTTTGCCATGTAAGCGGCAATTTCGGTCTGCGGCGTGATCGGATAGCCGAAGTAGTGGCGGCAGCCCGCCAGAATTGCAGCTTCCGCAATGGCCTCATTGCCCTTCATCAATACTTTTTCAGCCATATTGCTTCCCTCACTTTTCTACGGTAATCACGCAGTCGGGGCACATCGTCGCGCAGAAGGCGCACGCGATGCACTGCTGCTGATCGGTCATCTGAGCCGGATAATGTCCCTTCTGGTTGATCTTGTCCTTGGCAAGCTCCAGAATCTTCTTCGGACAGACCTCCACGCACAGGCCGCAGCCCTTGCAAAGGTCTGTCTTGAACGTTACTTTCGCCATTTGATTCCCTCCGTTTTTTCATTTGTCGTGCCGACTGTTTTTGTCTAATAATATTTATCTTGCAGCCGCAGGGGCAGCAGATGCTCCACCTTGCCCTGCAGCAGGCCGCACAAATCCTCGCGTGCGCTGGTCATGACCAGTTCCAGCCCGCACAGCGCCGAAAGCGATTGGCAGAACGCTTCGCCATGCATCACATGTTCCGCCGTCGTCTCTTCACCCAGATTGGCGTTGTTGACGATCCCCGTAAAGGGAATGCCGCCCGCTTCCTCAATCTGGCGCATGACCTCCAGCGCCTCCTGCGGCGTACGCGTCAGCGGACGGTACGCATTGGCCACAAAGAGCATGTCGAAATTATCTTCCGCCAGAATCTCCGGCCGGTAACGCCCCAGCGCCACAGCACCCTGATCATCTCCGCCGACATCAATCACCGCGCGCGAATCAAAGTCGCGGCAGACGCGGTAAATCTGCTCCGGCAGCGCCGGGATGTCCAAATTGGTATTGGCATAGGGCGAGGCGATCACGTCAATTCCCGCCGCTTCCAGCTGCGCCGCACTGTCCTTGGTTCGAAAGTATGGATTGACAATGTCAAGATCCGCAATCACCACAGGCATTCCCTGTCTTCGCAGATGCAGCGCAAAGTTTACGGCAATGTTCGTCTTGCCGCTTCCGTAGTGCCCCGCAAACAGCGTCACACGTTTGTCTGGCATGCGCCTTTTCGCCTCCTCTTTTCCCGCCGCAAACACTTACAGCTTACTGCGGATAATTTTGCCGCTCGTGGTCTTGGGCAATTCATCGCAGAACACGACGATACGCGGATATTTATACGGCGCCGTATTGCGCTTGACGTAGTCCTGGATTTCCTTCTTCAGTTCGTCGGTGCCTTCCGTACCGCGCGTTAACACGATGCTTGCCTTGACGACCTGGCCGCGGATGTCGTCCGGTGCGGCAGACACGCCGCACTCCAGGACATAGGGCAGTTCCATGATGACGTTTTCAATTTCAAACGGTCCGATGCGGTAGCCGGAGGATTTAATAACGTCATCGATGCGGCCCACATACCAGAAGAAGCCATCCTCATCGCGCCATGCCACGTCACCGGTGTGATACATGCCGTCGTGCCACGCCTCATGCGTCTTTTCCTCATCCAGATAATAGCCGGTGAAAAGGCCGCACGGCGCACCTTTATCGGTGCGAATGACAATCTCGCCAGATTCACCGTCCGCTACAGGATTGCCGTCATGATCGACCAGATCAACGTCGTACAGCGGCACGGGCTTGCCCATGGAACCGATCTTGTGCGAACCGCCGAACAGGTTGCCGATCACAAGCGTCGTCTCGGACTGGCCGAAGCCCTCCATCACCTGCAAACCGGTGGACTTTTCCAGCTGGCGGAACACCTCGGGATTGAGCGCCTCGCCCGCAATCGTCGCATGCTCGATGCTGGAAAGATCATAGCGCGACAGGTCTTCCTTAATCATCATGCGGTACATCGTCGGCGGCGCGCAGAACGTCGTGATGTTGTAGCGCGCAAACATCGGCAGGATGTCCGAAGCATCAAAGCGGTCGAAGTCATAGACAAACACCGCCGCTTCGCACAGCCACTGGCCATAGAGCTTGCCCCACATCGCCTTGGCCCAGCCGGTATCCGAAATGGTCAGGTGCAGGCCGTCGGGATTGACGCAGTGCCAGTAGTTGGCCGTGATAAAGTGTCCCAGCGGATATTTGTAATTGTGCGCGGCAATCTTGGGATACCCAGTCGTGCCGGAAGTAAAGAACATCAGCATCAGATCATCGCCGCAGGGCGCGTCCGCCGCACGCGCAAACTGATCGGAATAGGCCGCATACTCGCCGTCGAAATCATGCCAGCCGTCGCGCTTTTCGCCCACAACAATCTTTGTTTTGAGCGTCGGGGAGTCCTTCAGCGCCGCCTCAACGCGCGCCGGCACGTCGTCGTCCGCACAACAGACGATTGCCGACACGCCCGCGGCGTTGAACCGATAGGTGTAATCATGCTCCTGCAAAAGGTTCGTTGCCGGAATGGCAATCGCACCGATTTTATGCAGCGCCAGCACCGCAAACCAGAACTGGTAATGCCGCTTCAGCACGAGCATCACGCGGTCGCCGCGTCGAATGCCCAGCGCACGGAAGTAATTGGCGCAGCGCGCCGATTCACGCGCCATATCGCCGAAGGTAAAGCGCCGCTCGACCTTGTCACGGGAGATGTGCAGCATCGCAAGTTTATTGGGATTGCGCGCCGCCAGTGCATCAACCACATCGAAGGCAAAGTTAAACTGATCCACATTCTCAAACCGGAGCGAAATCAATGCGCCGCGCGCATCCTCTGTCGGGTGGATAAAGTTATGGTAAATCCTGCGGTATCCGCCGCCTGTCTGCGTTTCCTTGCTTGTAATGCGGTTTTCAATCGCACGCGGCGCCTGTTCTGTCTGCATTTCAGGCCGCAGAACAATCGCATAAAACCGGCAGTTTTCCCCGCCCACGGCAATCATCCCATGCGGTGTGGACGCGTCGTAATAGGCGCAGTCGCCTGGATACAGCGTCTCGGTGTGCTCGCCGATCTGCAGGCGCATCGTTCCGCTGATGACAAGGTCGCATTCCTGTCCTTCATGCGTCGTCAGTTCAATATCCCGATGCTCCGCCTGCGCGTCGTAGAGAATGTCGACATACAGCGGATCGGCAATTCGATTGCGAAACGCCGACGCCATATTATAGTAGATCATCCCATGCGCCTGTTCAATTTTCTGCCCGTCACCGCTGCGCGTGATGGTATAGGACTTCAATTTCGGGCTGGAGCCTTCAATAATATCCGTCACGTCCACGCCGAGCGCCAGTGCACAGCGATAGATAAACGCAAAGCTCATATCGTGCCGGCCGTGCTCGCACGCCTGGTACTCTGCAAGCGGCACATCCGTCAGCTGCGCCATCTGTTCCTGGGATAACCCCATAATTTCACGCAGCTCGCAGATACGCTTTGCCATCTCCAGCAGCTTCATGTTCAATCCCGTCATCTGTTCCATACGTCTTGCCTTCCTCCTGCATTTCGGGGACAAAAAAGCCCGTCTCAAAGTTCTGCTTTGAGACGAGCTTCATCATCAACTGACAATACCCGCGGTACCACTCAAATTGCGTCTGCCTCACGGCATGACGCCTCTTCTCACGTTCTGACAAACGCTATGCCTTGACGCAGCAATCACGGGAAGGTTCTACTTGCGCAGGATGCGCGTTCTTCCTTCCGGCTCCGGAGCTACATCCGCTCGGTTTCCGCTTTCTCGGCTCACACCACCCGCCGATTCTCTGAAAAGCATCGTACCGACGACCTCTCCTTCATCGCCTTTGATTTAATTGTGATATTACGGTATCATATCCACCCGTCTCTGTCAAGCGGAAAAATCCGCCGGACCATCTTTTTTTATGCAGGTTTTACAGCTTATTACGCATGATTTTCCCGCTGATTGTCTTGGGAAGTTCGTCACGGAAGACGATGATGCGCGGATATTTATACGGCGCCGTATGGCTCTTGACGTAGGTCTGGATCTCCTTTTTCAGTTCCTCCGTGCCCTCCGTGCCGCGCGTTAATACGATGCTGGCCTTGACAACCTGGCCGCGGACTTCATCCGGCGCGGCAGATACGCCGCACTCCAGTACATAAGGCAGTTCCATGATGACGTTTTCAATCTCAAACGGCCCGATGCGATAGCCGGAGGATTTGATGACGTCATCGATACGGCTGACATACCAGAAGTAACCATCCTCATCACGCCATGCAACGTCACCGGTATGATAGACGCCGTCATGCCATGCCTCACGTGTTTTTTGCTCGTCCTGATAATAGCCCTGGAACAGACCGCAGGGCACATAATCATGTGTCCGTACGACGATTTCTCCGTTTTCACCAACGTCTACAGACTTGCCGTCCGCATCCACGATGTCAATATCATACAGCGGCACAGGCTTGCCCATCGAGCCGGGTTTGGGCGTCATACCCACAAGATTCGCAATCGTCAGCGTCGTCTCCGTCTGCCCGAAGCCCTCCATAACCTGCAGCCCCGTCGCCTTCTGGAACTGATAAAACACCTCGGGGTTGAGTGCTTCGCCCGCCGTTGTCGCATACCGGATGCT
>JAHZHV010000027.1 GCA_019420085.1 Christensenella sp. | reverse complement strand
GTCAAAATACGTGCTGTTCTTATAATTGGGACGCTGCGGCACACAGTCCTGCTCGTCGATCGTACGCGTAAAATCCAGTTCTTCGTCCCCGCCGATGTAGGAGACCGTGACCGGGATCAGCGCATCCGTTTCATCAAAGAAGCCGATTTCATAGATGCGGCATCCGACGCGCATGACGCTGACGCGCACATAGCGCGCGCGAAACGACTCGTTGACGCGCACCCATGCAAAATAATCCGCATAGGAAGTCTCCCACCGCTGTGGGAACGCCGTCCAGTTTTCCCCGTCCTGGCTGTACTCAAATTGCAGCGAGCCTTCTCCGATGCCCTCGCAGATATTGAAATAGGCCACGTCGCGCACCTGTTCAAAGTCATAGACATAGCTTTCTCCCCATGTCTGCGGTTCCCACCATGTCTGCGGCCAGACGCGGTCGCCAAGATTGGTCAGTCCCACCGCCGCATAGGCAAGCGTCAGAAGCGTCACAAGCACGCTGTCGCGCAATTTCCAGTCAAGCCGATGCGGCGTGCGCGGCGTCACGGCGCTTTTTTGCACATATGCCCCAATGCTGCGGCCAAGGCGTACAGCATGCCGCCCCGGATGCGGTAGCGCACGCACCGGAACCTGTGCAGATTCCTGCGCGCCCATGCGCTGCGCACCCAACGCCTGAACACAAAAAGCCGCAAACGCCGCAAGATTCACGACAGTAAATGCAACGGCCAGCGGATACCCCTTTGTAAAATGCATCACGCGCAGTACGCCCGCCATGGCGGCGAACAGGACAAGATTGACCGCACAGGCAAGCCACAGATACCGGCTGTTTTTTTTCTGCCATGCAAGTGCAGCCAGAAGCACCGCCACCGGATAAATATAGCGTTCATGCATCGCCGGTCCGAACATGTACAGCGCCCACAGCAGCATGACCGACGATATAAGCAGCGGATGATCTTCCCTGTTTTTCCAGTACGTCCACACGGCAAGCACGACCGATACGCCGACGCCGATCCACGTCCATGTGCGATACGTCATCCCAAGCGCAACGCTGTCAAGCGTCTGCGCATTGAGCCCCAAAAACTGATACAGGTTCAGTGCGTTGAGCGTGACATACGGATAAGACGTCATGGTTCCAAAGTACTTGTCAAGCAAAGCATCAATGCCTTCTCCGACGCAAAACGGCGTAAAGAGCACCGCAAACGCGCCCAGCGCCAACGCCGCGCCGCACAGGATCGGACGCAGCGCCGCGCGTTTATTACGGCGGATAAAGTCGATTGCAAAGACAAGCAGAACGGGGCCCAGCATCAGCGCCTGCGGCTTGACGGCCACGGCAAGCGCATACCACAGACATCCCTGTGCAAAGCGTCCGTCCTCAAAGGCAAATACCGTTAAAAGCAAAAACACCATCTGCACGGCTTCCACCTGTCCCCACACGGCCGAATCCACCCAGATACCGGGCGAAAAAAGCACCATGCAGGCGGCAAAAACCGCATTCAAATGACCGTAGCGGCGATAGACCCTGCGATACAGCAGGCAGCCGATCAGAAGATCGGCCAAAATCGCGGGCATCTTATAAAGAAGCGTCGCCGCTGCCGCGGAGGACGGCAATTCCAGCGTCCGGCAGATCCACTGCACAAGGCCCAGGATATACAAATATCCCGGCGGATAATCACAAAAATAATCCTCTGCATAAAAACCGACCGGCCCGTTTTCCAACATGCGCCAGCCCCACGCCTTAAAGCAGGCGACGTCGCTTTCATATCCGCCGCTAAACATCGCAAGCAGCACCCGCAGCACAAGCGCCGCCAGAATAAACACATAAAGCGGAATGTATTGTGAACGCTCTTTTCGCAGATCCTGTATGCCAAAATTGCGCGCAAACCACGCGGTAAGCAAAACACAACCAGCCGAAAACACCGCAAACAGCGTCGCAAACAGCCAACCCGGCATTTTCATATACCCGTCGTTCATTGCCGCATATTGCGAGGGCGTCATGCCCTGATACCCAATCGCCGACGCTGCAAACCATAAAACCAGCGCCATCACAATCCAGGGCAGCGCCGAACGCATCCGTCGTGCATGATTTGTGTTCTGCTCCATCGTTTAAAACTCCTCAATGCAGCGAAACGCATCCGGTAAATGCGTTACGCGATCTTTGGTACATTCTACAACATCAAAACGCAGCGTGTATGCCAGGCAATCCGGCATCTGCTGCAAATACAGCAGCGCAGCTGCCGCAAGTTTTTGCTGCTTGCGCGCGTCCACGGCAAGGCGCGGCGCGCCAAACGTCTGGCCGGCTCGCGTTTTAACCTCGACAAAAGCCAAAACCTGCTGTTTTTGTACAATCAGATCGATTTCCCCGTAGGGCGTGCGAAAATTGCGGCAGAGCACCCGATAGCCCCTTTGACAAAGGTACTCCGCGGCCCTCTGTTCGCCCCATGCCCCAAATGCCTGACGATACGCACTCATTTTATCATTTCAAAATGTTCTTCAAAAAGCTCATCCGGTGAATCGGGCACGGCCCGTACTTTTTCAGGGCGGCGATGTGTTCCGCCGTGCCGTAGCCCTTGTTCCTTGCAAAACCGTATTGCGGATACTGCGCGTCCATCTGCACCATATATGCGTCACGCGCAACCTTGGCGACAATCGACGCCGCCGCAATGCTGTAGCACTTGCCGTCGCCGCCGATGATCGCATGGCAGGCAAACGGCAGATCGCTTAGCTGCACCGCATCGACCAGCAGCACATCCGGCGATACCGCCACTGCGGCGCGGCGCATGGCAAGTTTTGTCGCATTTAAAATGTTCATCTGGTCAATCTGCGCGGCATCAACCGATTCCACCGCCAGTGCAAGCGCCTGTTCCCGGATCATTTCCTCGGCAATCAGGCGGCGGCGGGCCGTCACCTTCTTGGAGTCATTGACATAGGCAATCAGCGGTTCCGGCGCAAGCGCCACGCATGCAACCGTTACAGGCCCGGCAAGCGGACCGCGGCCGACTTCATCCATTCCCGCTACCCGTGCACCGCCTGCGCGAAATGCCTGTTCCGCCTGCAAAAGTTCCTGCAGACGCGCCTGTTCCTTATCCGTCATGCGCGCCCCTCCTCATCCGGAATCTCCAGCGTCATGCGGCCAATGCGCCCGCCGCGAAATTCATCCAGTATCGTGCGCACGCCGCGCTGCAGATCGCATGTATCTCCCCTGTTGATGAATCCGCGCCTGCGGCAGATCTGCGCCAAAAGCGCCTCTGCATCCAGTCCCTCCAGCGTCTCCAGCTTATAGCGCGCCAAAAGCGCCTGCGGCGCAATCCGGCGCAGCGTATCCAAAAGCAGCAGACACAGCTTTTCCGTATCCACAATCTCATCGCGTACACAGCCGCAAAAGGCAAGATGCAGCCCCGTCTGCGCATCTTCAAATTTCGGCCAGAGCATGCCCGGCGTATCCATCAGTTCCAGATACGGCCCGATGCGCACCCACTGACGGCCGCGCGTAACGCCCGGACGGTCTTCCGCCCGCGCGCTGACCTGACCGGCCAGCATATTGATCAGCGTCGACTTGCCAACGTTCGGGATGCCCACGACCATGACGCGCACGACTTTTCGTACCCCGCGCGCGCGCATGGCCTCAACCCGCTGCCGCGCCGCACGCTCCACGGCCTGCAAAACCTGTTTGCGCTCCCCCTTTTTGACGCTGGTCACAGCAAGGCATTCCACACCCTGCGCACGAAAATACCGCTGCCACCTGGCTGTCGCCTGCGCATCGGCAAGATCCGCCTTATTCAGGATCACAAGACGGCTCTTATCCCGCAGCATCGACGTCACATCCGGGTTCCAGCTGGAACGCGGAATTCGCGCGTCAAGAAGCGATACCACCACGTCCGCCACTTTTAAGTTTTCCGCGAGCATGCGCCGCGCCTTTGTCATATGTCCGGGATACCACTGGATCTGCAAAACGATATACCTCAATGTTCTGGATTGGATTTTTTTATCATCGATGCTTTATTATAATCGATTTGAACCGACATTTCAAAACACGTCTGTTTTCCCACATAAAACAAAAAACGAACCGCATCCTGCGATTCGTTTTTTTGTTTTGTCCGATGCAGATCCGCTTTAGCGGCGCACTTCCTTCAGACGGGCAGCCTTGCCGACGCGATCGCGCAGATAATACAGCTTTGCACGACGCACCTTACCGCTGCGGACAACCGTAATATCGCCAATGCGGGGAGAATGTACGGGGAACGTACGCTCCACGCCGATGCCGTAGGACACGCGGCGAACCGTAAAGGTCTCCTGCAAGCCGCCGTGCTTCTTGGCGATAACAACGCCCTCGAACGCCTGCAGGCGCTCACGGCTTCCCTCAACAACGCGATAGTTGACGCGAACCGTGTCGCCAACGCGAATCTCGGGCAGATCGGAACGGAGCTGTTCCGACTCGATGGCACGAATGATGTCGTTCATGATTGATTTGCTCTCCTTCCATCATAGACGTTCATACACAGCGTTCAGCCGCCAGCGGACCGCCCGTTAACATTACACAAAAATAATTATACCATTTCCAATGATACAATGCAACGATTTTTCTCAATCGTCCTGCTCTTTTTCCCACTGACGGACAAGCTGGCGCTCCTGCGGCGTCAGCGGCGCACGCGCCAGAAGATCGGGACGCATGCGATAGGTGCGCTCCAGCATTTTTTCACGCCGCCATTTGACGATGTTGGCATGATGGCCGCTTAACAACACGTCCGGCACGCAAAGCCCCTCGTAGCAGGCGGGACGCGTATACTGCGGATATTCCAGCAGCCCCTCGGCAAAGGATTCTTCCTGCGCGCCCTGTTCATTGCCCAGGACGCCGGGGATCTGGCGTGCAACCGCATCGATCAGCACCATGGCCGGCAGTTCCCCGCCCGTGAGCACATAATCCCCGATGCAGATTTCCTCATCGATCAGCGCATCAATCGCACGCTGGTCGACGCCCTCATAATGCCCGCATAAAAGCAGCAGCCGCGTGCAGCCGGCCAGCGCGCGCACCTTTTGATCCGTCAGCGGCTTTCCCTGCGCGGAAAGGTAGATCCGCCGCGCTTCGTGCGAAGGATCCACCGCGCCAATTGCAGAAAAGATCGGCTGCGGCATCATCACAAGACCGGTGCCGCCGCCGAAGGCATAGTC
>JAHZHV010000262.1:2561-3241 GCA_019420085.1 Christensenella sp. | reverse complement strand
GCCGCCGACGGCAAGAACAAGATCAACACCCTCTTTGCGGCAAAGTTCAATTCCCTGCTTTGCAAGGCTCAGGCGCGGATTTGGCTGTACGCCGCCAAGTTCAACATAGGCAACGCCCGCCTTTTTCAGAGATTCCTTGACGCGGTCAAGCAGGCCGCTTCTTACCACGGAGCCGCCGCCATAGTGCAGCAGCACCTTGCGCGCTCCAAGCGCGGCCGCCTGGTCGCCTGCCGCGTCCTGTGCATCGTGTCCAAAGACAAAACGGGTCGGGATCTGGTAAACAAAATCAAGCATGGATATTGTCCTCCAAAAAATTTTTAGATTGAACGGCCAATGAGCCCATTCTTACAGTGCAAGCGTATAAATCTGCCTTACATCCTGCCGATCCAGAGGGACAAAATGCCCCGTGGTACTATCCTCGTTCGGGCAGACAAGGCGCACCATTTCGTCAAAACGCGATTCATCCACATCGATTTGTCCAAGACGCGTCGGCATGCCCAAACTGCGGAAGAACGCCTCCGTGCGGGCGATTCCCTCCATGGCGATTTCTTCTTTCGTGCGTCCCTGGGTCGTTACATCAAAGACGTTGACTGCATATTCCACAAACTTGTCCAATTTGCGCTTATAGATATGCTTCATCCATGCCGGTGTAATGATCGCAAGTCCCGCGCCATGCGTCA
>JAHZHV010000262.1:1903-2551 GCA_019420085.1 Christensenella sp. | reverse complement strand
GTTATGTGCAACCGTGCCAATCCACATCAGTTCCGCGCGCAGATCATAGTTCTGCGGTTGGGCCAGCACGGCAGGCGCAACCTGCAAAATCGCCTTGAGCGTCTGTTCGGCCAGACGATTCATCAGCACAACGGGCGTATTGGTAAAATACCGTTCCAGGACATGGGAAAACATGTCCGTTGCCCCTGCCGCCGTCTGGTATGCGGGCAGCGTAAACGTCAGTTCCGGGTTCATGATGCAGAACTGTACGCGCATCACAGGGAACACCGGATCGCTTTTTTGCATGGTCTGTTCATTCGTAATCACCGCGCAGCCGCTGCCTTCCGAACCGGCTGCCGGAAGCGTCAAAACACTGCCGATCGGCATACAGGATTTCGGCTGCGCCTTTCCGCAGAAAAAATCCCAGACGTCCCCCTCATACAACGCACCGATACCGACTGCTTTGGCCGAATCAAGCACGCTTCCGCCGCCAACGGCCAAAATACCGTCGCAATCATTTTCACGCACGCACGCGATACTGTCGCGCACCTTGGAAAGCACCGGATTTGGCTGCACGCCGCCATCGAGCACATACGATACCCCGGCTTCGTCAAGCGACGCGGTGACGCGTGCAAGCAGGCCGCTTTTTTCCACGGAACCGCCACCGTA
>JAHZHV010000262.1:0-1840 GCA_019420085.1 Christensenella sp. | reverse complement strand
CTATGGCAGCCAAGCGCGCGCATCCTCTGTCCGGCCTGTTCCTCAGTACCGCGTCCAAAGATATACGTCGTAGGAATGTGAGCAACAAAATCAAGCATGAAATCTTCCGTCTCCTTTCCGCTCCCTGTTTTACAGACAGACATGCGGATTTTTCTGCCTGTATTTTCAACGAATCCATTGTCTGTATTATACCAATACACCGCATGAATTTCCACCGTCTTTGCTTGAAAAACAAAAAAGCCGTACAGCGCACTTTTCTCGCCGTCGGCGAAAAAAATACTCTGCACGGCCCGCCTGCCGTTACATCTGTTTTCGCATCTTTTTTAATGCGCTTTTTTCAAGCCGTGAAACCTGTGCCTGCGAAATGCCAATTTCCTGCGCGACTTCCATCTGTGTACGGCCCTGAAAAAAACGCATGCGCACGATGCTCTGCTCGCGTTCCCCCAGTTTCTGCATTGCCTGCTGCACGCTTAAATCCTGCACCCACGCTTCTTCACCCTGTTTTTCATCCCGGATCTGATCGACAATATACACCGCATCCGTGCTGTCCCGGTAAATCGGTTCATATAGCGATACCGGTTCAGCGATGGCGTCAAGCGCCGTGACAACTTCCTCCCGGCTAACCCCGAGCCGCTGTGCAATCTGTTCCACACGCGGTTCGGCGCCCGTCTCCTTCGCAATTGCCTCCCGGGCACCAAGCGCTTTATACGCCGTATCCCGCAGCGAACGGGAAACACGAATTGCATTGTTGTCCCGCAGATACCGGCGGATTTCACCGATAATCATCGGTACCGCATACGTCGAAAAGCGCACATTAAGCGATGTGTCAAAATTGTCTATGGACTTCATCAAGCCCACACAGCCCACCTGAAAAAGATCATCCGGATTTTCGCCGCGGTTGGCAAAGCGCTGGATGATGGAAAGCACAAGCCGAAGGTTCCCTTCGATCAGTTCTTCTCTGGCGCTTTCATCTCCCGCATCGAGCCGTGCGAACAGCGCACGCATCTGCTCGGCCTTGAGCACCTTCAATTTCGACGTATCCACGCCGCAGATTTCCACTTTGTATGCCGCCATGCGACCGCCCCCTTTTCTTCAGGCATAGCATGACCGCCTTTGCCGCCGGTTATGTATGCATTCAGGCCATGCGACTGATTTCGAGTTTCAATTGCTGCATTATCCTTTTTTCGAGCCGCGAAATGTAACTTTGCGAAATGCCAAGCATATCCGCAACCTGCTTCTGCGTCTTCTCAACGCCGTCTAAAAGGCCGTAGCGCAACGTGACAATATGCCGTTCTCTTCCGGACAGCCCTTCAATTGCCTTGTGCAGCATCATCTTATCGGCGTCGGCTTCCAGATCGCGGGATACAAGATCCGCATCCGTTCCCATGACGTCGGACAGAAGCAGTTCATTTCCGTCAAAATCCGTGTTCAGCGGTTCGTCAAAAGAGACTTCAAAGCGCGTCTTCCCCGTCTTGCGCAAAAACATCAGAATTTCATTTTCAATACAGCGCGACGCATACGTTGCAAGCTTGATTTTCTTTGTCACGTCAAAGGTATTCACTGCCTTAATCAGACCAATCGTTCCGATGGAGATCAAATCCTCAATGCCGATACGCGTATTGTCAAAACGCCGCGCAACATATACCACAAGGCGCAGATTGTGTTCTATCAATTGTGCGCGTGCCTGCGCATCACCGCGCCCCAAAGCCTGGAGCAATTCACGTTCCTTTTCCGGCGTCAGCGATGCTGGCAGGGTATCATTTCCCCCGATGTAATAAATTGTTGCACGCCGCAAATGCAGGCGCAGCAGCCATTGGCGAATCCGCTGCTTCAACCACAT
>JAHZHV010000261.1 GCA_019420085.1 Christensenella sp. | reverse complement strand
GGTACTTCTTTGGCGAAGTGAATGTAAAGGCAATGTTTGGAAAACGGGCTGTACCGGTTTATGCCGGAATTGTTGTATTGTGTATTGTTTTCGGTGCGCTTCAAAAGGTACAGCTTGTCTGGAATTTATCCGATCTTTTTAACGCGCTGATGGTTTTTCCCAACCTGATTGCACTTTTGGCACTGTCGGGTGTCGTGGCAAAAGCTTCAAGGGAGGATGACCTGCGCTGAAAAGACAAAACGAGCAAAGACAAAAAAGAAGATGCCTGAAAATTCAGGTATCTTCTTTTTTGTCACATCAGTTAATATCTTTACATAGGCCCTGTCGGATGCACTGTGTCTGGATCTGTGTCACGTGCTCATTTTCTTTTTCACAGGATGTGTTATAATGAAAAAGCAATTTTAAAAAGAAGGAAGTGCCCTTTGATGCAGAAGCGGATTTTGTCCCAGGGACTCAGACCGATTGTGATGCAGCCTGATTTTATTCCGACTGCGGCGGGATCGCTGCTGATTGCATGCGGCAATACGCGCGTGTTATGCACGGCGTCGGTGGAGGAACGTGTGCCGTCGTTTCTTGCAGATCAAGGGCGCGGCTGGCTGACGGCAGAATATGCGATGCTGCCTGCCTCGACGCTTACGCGCAAAGCACGTGATGGAAGAAAGGGCAGCGTGGATGGCCGGAGTGTGGAGATACAGCGCCTGATTGGCCGAAGCCTTCGTGCGGCATTTGACTTTGAAAAATTAGGCCCGCGCACGATCCTGATTGATTGCGACGTGATTCAGGCAGATGGGGGAACGCGTACAGCTTCGATTACAGGTGGTTTCGTGGCGGCGGCTATGGCGGTGGATCGGCTGATGCAGCGTGGTGTGATAGAGCATTCTCCTCTTATACAGGGGATATGTGCCATATCGGCGGGCGTGGTTGACGGTATGGTGTGTGTCGATCTTTGTTATGAGCAGGATTCCCGTGCGGATGCGGATGTCAATGTTGTGATGACGCATGCCGGCGATTTGATCGAGGTACAAGGCACGGCGGAAGGCGTGCCATTTTCACGAGCACAGCTTAATGAAATTATTGACGGTGCCATGTGCGCTGCCGAGACACTGGCACAGCGGCAAAAGGAGGCATTGGGTACAGCATGGGAACGAATCATGGAGAAAAACTGACACTTGTGGCGGCGACGAATAACGCAGGCAAACTTGTGGAGATACGCGAAATTTTGGC
Organism: Christensenella sp.; assembly: GCA_019420085.1. GTDB lineage: Bacteria > Bacillota > Clostridia > Christensenellales > Maliibacteriaceae > RGIG9107. The sequence goes on along the minus strand of JAHZHV010000261.1, from coordinate 1,198 downwards.
GCCGTATTTTAGGCAGATTCTTTCTGGTGCACAGGCGGGAATTTCTCTGGATGTAGAGGAGGACGCCGATACTTTCGTCGGTAACGCCTGTAAGAAAGCGGAGGCTTTCTGCCGTGCCAGCGGTATGGCTGCCGTGGCAGATGATTCGGGATTGTGCGTGGATGCGCTGGATGGTGCGCCGGGTGTGTATTCGGCGCGTTATCTTGGCCCGGAACATACGGATCAGGAACGTACAGCTTATCTGCTTGAGAATTTACGAAATGTACCGGAAAAGGAACGTACAGCACGGTTTGTCAGCGCAGCCGTTGTAGCGTTTCCGGATGGCTCGCGATGCAGTGCGGTTGGTGTGTGCGAAGGATCGATTGCATTTGCACCAGTTGGAGAAAATGGCTTTGGATATGATCCGGTGTTTGTGCCGCAGGGGCAGACCCGCACGTTTTCACAAATGACGGACGAAGAGAAAAATGCAATCAGCCATCGCGGGCGCGCGATGCGCCGTTTGGCTGAGCGGCTTTTGGCCGGTGAACGCGACGAGGTATGAATGTGACACAGGAAAACGGATCTTCCGTGCTGCGGGCACTTGCTGCGCGGCGTGCAGAGAAGCTGCGCGTGTTGGTGCTTTCTGATACACATGGCAGTGTCTTTGCCTATGAAAGAGCGCTTCGCTTGTGCGCGCCGGTTGACATTGCCGTACATTTGGGTGATGTGGTCAGTGATGCAAAAGCGTTGGAAAAGATGCTGCCCGAGGGGGTGCCGTGTATCTATGTGCGCGGTAACTGTGATTCTTACAATGCCGCACCGGATGAGGCTGCGTTTACGATTGGCGGCGTGCATATACTGGCTGTGCACGGCCATGAAGACGGTGTCAAATATGACCTGAACAATCTGTATTATCATGCGTTGGAGCAGCATGCGTCTGTGGCGCTTTACGGACATACGCACGTGTCGCAAGTACAGCGGCAGGGAGGCGTATGGCTGGTGAATCCTGGCAGTGCGTCACGGCCGCGATATGGTCGTCAGATCAGCTGCGCTGTTTTGGAAATTCAAAATGGTAAGGTTTGTCCGGGGATTGTCCCGTTATAAAAGTTTTTTTAAATGTACATTGACAGAGCATAGAACAAATGCTATAATCGTTCAGTGCCTACGAGGGACATAACCTTGCTTGCGCCTGTAGCTCAGCTGGATAGAGCAACGGCCT
>JAHZHV010000260.1:5262-5889 GCA_019420085.1 Christensenella sp. | reverse complement strand
AAATATTGCCGATGGTTGCAATTGTAGGACGTCCCAATGTTGGAAAGTCGACGTTCTTTAATCATATCCTTCGCCAGAAAATTGCGATTGTGGAGGATACACCTGGCGTCACGCGTGATCGTATCTATGCGGATATGCAGTGGCTCGATCATGATTTTACATTGATCGATACCGGCGGAATTGAACCCAAAAGTGATGATGAATTATGGCAGCAGATGCGCCGTCAGGCGGAACTTGCCATCGAGACGGCACAGGTTATTTTATTTTTTGTCGATGGAAAGCAGGGGCTGACGCCTTCTGATGCAGATGTCGCCGATATGCTGCGCCGCAGTAAAAAGCCCGTTATTGTCGTCGTCAATAAAATTGATGATATATCCCAGCAGGATGCGCTGTATGATTTTTACGCGCTTGGATTTGGGGATCCCATTTCAATTTCTGCCGCAAACCGGATGGGATTTGGAGATCTTTTAGATCGTGTCGTCGAAAGCCTGCCGCAGGGTGATATGTCGGATGAGGAAGAGGATTGTGTCCATATTGCACTTGTGGGGCGTCCAAATGTTGGTAAGTCTTCTTTGGTTAACGCGCTTGTGCAGGATACGCGTGTTATTGTCAGCGATATTCCCGGTA
>JAHZHV010000260.1:0-5252 GCA_019420085.1 Christensenella sp. | reverse complement strand
GAAAAGCAAAATTGCGGATAAAACGATTGAGCGCTATAGTGTCATCCGCTCCCTGGCTGCGATACGCCGCTGCGATGTGGCACTGATTGTTGTCGATGCAGTGGATGGTGTGGGGGAGCAGGAAACCCGAATTGCCGGATATGTACAAGATCAAGGCAAAGCTGCGATCATTGTCGTCAATAAGTGGGATGCGCTTGATAAAACAACGGGTACTTTGGAAAAGTTCAGAAAGCAGACGCTGGAAAAGCTGCAGTTTACGGATTATGCGCCCATGCTTTTTGTCTCCGCAAAAACCGGTCAGCGTATTGATCGCATACTGCCAAGCGTCGATACGGTATATGAAAACGCATGCCGCCGCGTTCCTACCGGCGTGTTGAATGACGTCATGGCGGATGCACTTGCGGCGCACGAACCGCCGACACAGGGTGGACGCAGGCCTCGTTTCTACTATGCAACGCAGGTTTCGGTGCAGCCGCCCACCATTGTGTTTTTTGTCAATGATCCGCAGATTATCCACTTTTCCTATATGCGCTATTTGGAAAACCATTTGAGGAAGTCTTTTATTCTGGATGGTACACCGCTTCGTTTGATTTTGCGTAAACGCAAAAAGGAGGAGCAATGACGCTGATACAAATGATTCTCTGCGCTGTATTCGGCTATCTGGTTGGCGGATTTTCCACTGCCATTACGCTCAGCGTATATCGCAAAAAACAGGATGTACGCCAGATGGGAAGCGGGAATGCAGGGGCAACGAATATGCTGCGCAGCTTCGGTTGGCATGCGGGGCTTACGACGTTTATTGGCGACGTTTGCAAAGGTGCATTTGCAACTGCAATGGGGCTATGGGCCTTTGGTCCGGATGGCGCGGTTATCTGCGGTGTTGCGGCGGTTGTTGGCCATACTTTTCCGCTGTACTACGGGTTCAAGGGCGGCAAAGGCGTTTCTGCAACAATCGGAATGATGATCGTTTTGGCGCCGCTTGTCATGCTTGGCGTTGGCGTGATCATTATCGCTGTGATCTATTTCTCACGCATTGTATCGCTTGGATCGATGATCGGCAATATTCTTCTGACGGCTGCAATGTGGATCTTTTATCCGGAGCGGCTCAGTCTATGTATTGGTATGACATGTCTTTTGGTGTTGAATCTGTTTTCTCATCGAAAGAATATTATCCGTTTACTGCACGGCAATGAAAATAAGATGAATTGGCGCGAATTATCCGCTGCTTCCCGCGTGGAAATTAAAGTAAAAGATGATCTATCCGGCCAAGACGCATCATAACAGGAAATGCAGGCAAATTCCATATTTTAGATCAAAAAAGGCGTTCTGTTCAATCAAAGAGCAGAACGCCTTTTGTAAACTAAATTAAAATGGTTTACAATCGTTTTTCATACATGCTGGGGTCAATCGGAGCAGATTTCATATAGGCCCGCATCAGCTTTTTGATTTTGGCACGCAGTCCAAGGCATATCAGCCAACTAATCAGCCATGTGATCAGACTCGGAAAAAATGTGAGCAATCCGACGGTTCCGAATATCTCCGGCAGTTTGTCTTCAAGCCAGAAATACATCAAAGCAATACACAACAAAGTTGCAATACCACTGATCCGACAGACGAGCGAAGTGGAACTTTCCTTTTGGCTGTAAGACGATAAGGCGGGATCTGTTTGCAGCAGCTGCTGTTGCCACTGCAGTGTTCGCAGATCAAAACCGCATTGCTGACAGAATTTCTGTGTTTCGTCGCTGATAAAACCGCAATTTGGACAGGTCATCAGAGTAATTCCTCCAATCCCGGAAAGCAATTTGGAATGACAAGCTTTTTGTCACGTCCCTTTTGATCGGTACAGTGAAAGCGAAAAAAACGGGGTGTATGCCGATAGGGCCGTCGGTCGCTTAATCGCAGTACACGGCATGGCCCTCCCGTCCAGATATTATAACGGAGGGTACCACTGCAAAAGTTTTCCATCGCTTCATGCAGATATCGATCTGCCTGTGCCCGCTGCATTTGCAAGGTTGTTTGCTGCAGCGTACTGACAGCTGCTGCGGCGCGTGTTGCCGTGCTAAATCCAACGGCAGGTGGGGTAAAAAACGTAATGTAGTACAGGCTCTGATCGTCTTTGCGCAGGCAAACAGCCGATTGGCGCGCCAGAACGTATTTTCTTTTGCATGTGCACCGCACAATCAAAAGCGTTATCGTTATAAGATAAAGCAGCATAACCGCTGCGATTAGATCGATATCGATGATCAAAAGCAGGAGCGGACAAAACGCATATATAAGCGCTTCGGCAAACATTGCACCAAAGGAAAACTGCGTTCGATGTGCTTTTGCGTATTGCGCGTCGTATTTTAAAAACTGAAATTGGCGAAGTGCGGGGTCATGGATACATCTTGTGCCGCATTGTCCGCAAAAAGCGGCCGTATCCGCAAGCGGTGCACCACAGTTATGACAAAACAAAGCGTTTCAGCTCCTTTCACAGTTGAGATGCCGCGCCATCTTTGTGATAAAAGAAAGCACGGAATGTGACAGTAACGCCACAGGCACAGATCAGTGCAAATAACACATAGACAGGTACAAAGCCCCATAAATCAGCCATTAATCCTGCCAGAATGGATCCCAGCGTAAAGGGGGCAAGCAACACACTGAGCAAAACCAGATAATGAGCGCGATCCTGTTCCGAGACGATTCCTGCAACGTAATAATCATAACTTTGTTTTGCGCCCACGTTGCAGGTCAAAAGCAGAATCACAGCGCCCATTGGCCACAGTACCGATATACCATTTGCGGCAAGAACGAGACTAATCAGACTCAATACTGCGCACAGTGCACTGACCAATTGCGACGCAAACATCACAATCGGATACCCAAACCGCTTGATCATATATGCCCACAGGAAGCCGCCGAAAATTAAGCCAAAGACAGGCATCAATACCAATACGGCGGCATCCGTCTGCGTAACGTGCCCATACTGCGTACAAAAAAGAATATTCAGCGGTGTTGTCATCAGGGAAAGCTGATACAGCATTTTACAGTAAATCGTACTTCTGGCTTCGGGGTTTTTGCCAAGCAGAGGAAAAAGCTGCATAAAATACGTTTTCCAAGGCGTCTTTTGCGTCGTCAGCGGAACACGCTGCGGATCATCACGAATGAGCGCCAGACACACGGCATTGATAAACAGGCAGATGCATGCACCTGTAAAAATGGCGGAAAACTGTGTGTCGATGGGGAGTGGGGCGGCCAAGACCTGCTTGATAAACAGCGCAACTGCAAATCCCACCGCACCGCCAAAGACGCGTGCAATGCTGTGAATGACCATGCGCTGGCGCGCCGGCTGCGTTCGCACAAGAATATCCGTCCAAATCAGCGCAACCAATCCATCGCCCAGATAAAACGACCCGTATCCTGCGACGAAAATTGCCGCCTGCCATGCATCCGGCGCATGCAAAAGTACTGAGATAAGCGCAGGGAAAATCATCATGCGGCTTAAAAAGCCAAAGATTGTCATGACAAGTCCCGGGCGCCGGAGACGATTGATCATATTGCCCATGAGAACGGTTCCGATTAAAGGACACAGGAAAACAAGCGCGCTGCAAATGCCGGCAACCGTATTCCCACCGGTTTTCAAATTGGTAAAAACAGCAACAACGGTTCCTGCATCCAGAAAGGAGGTTGCAACGACAAACATTGCTCCCTCAACCACCATGAAAATCGCATTGTAGAACTGTAAGCGTTGGCGCGCTTTTTCTGTCATCGTAAGAAAACCCCGGATCCTTTCCCACAAGAATCGAAAACTACACTGGTTTCATCATACCAGCAACAATACAACCCGGCAAGAGGGATCAACAAAGTTCTATTCCCCAATATTGCGGCATAGGTTTTAGCGAAAACGGATTTGGGGGTTGTGTTATGCAGACGTATGATGTATACGGCGACATTGCAAAGCGAACCAATGGGGACGTCTATCTGGGCGTCGTTGGACCGGTTCGTACGGGAAAGTCTACGTTTATTAAGCGTTTTATGGAACAGCTGGTCTTGCCTGCAATCAATGATGAAAACGACAGGCTTCGCGCGCGCGATGAAATGCCGCAAACAGGTGTGGGAAAGACGGTTATGACAACGCAGCCGCATTTTGTTCCAAATGAGGCTGTAAATTTGACCTTTGGCGACAATGCGGATGTGAGCATGCGCTTGATTGACTGCGTGGGTTATATGGTGCCCGGCGCCAGCGGTATGATGGAGGATCAAATGCCGCGCATGGTGCGCACACCGTGGTTTAACGAGGATATCCCATTTGAAACCGCGGCGGAAATCGGAACCAAAAAAGTTATTACCGACCATGCAACCATTGGTGTGGTCATGACAACGGACGGTACCGTGACCGGTATTTCACGTGAGGATTATATCCCGGCAGAAGAACGGGTCATTGCAGACGTCAAAGCGCAGGGAAAACCCTTTGTCATCATCTTAAACACGGTCGATGCACAAAGCGAAGAAGCCCAGGCACTCGGCGCAGCGCTGGAAGAAAAATACGATGTGGCAGTGCGCGTGATGAATGTTCTTGAAATGACGCAGGAAGACATTGAATCCATTCTGGACGATCTGCTTATGGAATTTCCCATCACCCGCATGGATATTGATATTCCCGCGTGGATGCGCGCTTTGCCGGTGGAACATGAATTAATTTCGCAAATGCTGCAAAACCTGCGGGATGCATCCAAAGATGCGTTTCGCATGCGCGATATCGGGCGCGTAGCGCAGATGTTTAACGGCAGTGATCAGGGTATCACATTCGACGTATCCCGCATGGAACTTGGAAATGGCTGTGCAGACTGCCGCATGATTGTGGATCCATCCATTTTCTATGAGGTACTCAGTCAAAGAAGCGGACTTAAAATTTCAGATGACTATGAACTGATGTCGGTCATTGCGGATCTTGCAAAGGCAAAGCAGGAATATGATCGCCTCGCAGATGCACTGGAATCCGCCAAGACGCTGGGATATGGATTTGTTTACCCGCGTATGGAGGAGATGACTTTGGAAGATCCGGAAATTGTACGCCAGGGCGGACGCTTTGGTGTAAGCCTCAAAGCCAGCGCGCCGGCACTGCAAATTTCGCGTATCGATATCGATACGGAGGTTTCTCCCATTATGGGAACGGAAAAACAGAGCCGCGAGCTTGTTGATTATCTGATGCAGGAATTTGAAACGGATCCGGCGCGGATGTGGAATACCAACATCTTTGGCAAATCGCTCAA
>JAHZHV010000026.1 GCA_019420085.1 Christensenella sp. | reverse complement strand
CCCCGTGCGGGGAGCGACAGTGCGGACGATCGCCTGTGGGCTGTACTACGCATTTCAATCCACGCTCCCCGTGCGGGGAGCGACCCGTAATCAAATTTCAAATATACACTGCGCGTTATTTCAATCCACGCTCCCCGTGCGGGGAGCGACCTGATCGGCCTGCGCTGGGAAGACATCGATCTGATTTCAATCCACGCTCCCCGTGCGGGGAGCGACATAGACGTACTTGACGCACAGGAGTATGCAACGATTTCAATCCACGCTCCCCGTGCGGGGAGCGACGCGCATGAGCGGCACGGTGTGGAGTCCGCAGCCATTTCAATCCACGCTCCCCGTGCGGGGAGCGACTGCAGATATGTAACAGTACATACCTGTAATGACACTTAAATTATACAGAACTACGTTTTTCTACGTCAACCTTTTTCTGGTTCCACCGTTTATTTGCCACAAAAACAGCTTTTTTCGGTGCGAACCTCTCCGGTTTAGCATGACAGCTTGTACTTCGCACCTATAAAATTAGTGGTTCTTCCGGCAGATAGGTGGATTTACACCCCAAATGCTCGACCTTATTTTCATACCGCTTTCCAAGATAATAAAAACGCAGGCTGTCTTTTGCCGGGTCCATGATAGACAGCAGTTTTGCCTGCAGCATTTTACATTGTGCTGCGTCCAAAAGGCACTCAAACACAGAACACTGCACCCGCTGTCCATAGTTTACACACTGTTTTGCGATCTGGCGCAAACGCTTTCGCCCGGCGGCATCCTGTGTACTGACATCGTAGGTAATCAAAACCAGCATCGCATGTCCTCACTTCCACAAAAATGGCGGATAGGCGTTTAAATCACCTCTGAGATGGCGGGCAAGCAGCAACGCCTGCAGATACGGGATCAATCCCCACGGCACCTTCTCCTTTAAAAACGGATGGGTCAGGGTGTCTTTTTTTGCGTTCCTGCCACCGCTGCAGAAATGTACGTCTTGCACTGTCGCTGAGCAAAACACCGCCACTTTCCCGACATACAAAATCCGACGCATGAAAAACGCGGTTATTGATCAACGTCAGAACGAACCGGTCTGCGATGCAGGGACGAAATTCTTCCATCAAATCCAGTGCCAAAGAGATGCGGCCGGGCCTATCGCGATGCAGGAATCCCACATACGCATCCAAACCAACGCTTTCCAGTGCCCAGGCGCAATCATGAGACAGCAGGCTGTACGCAAAGGAAAGCAACGCATTCACCGGATCCATCGGCGGCCGCCTGCTGCGCGTCTGAAAATGGAACAGGGCGCGATCTCCCAAAATCAATTGATCCAATACGCCAAAATAAGCGCTGGCACTGACGCCCTCCAAGCCCCGCAAGTGATCCAGATCCGCTGCATGCAAAATCTGCGGCAGCATCGTTTTCAAACGGCCGGAGACGTCTTGAAGCCGCTTGTCATCTACCCGAAGTCCATGGTCCCGCCGCGTACGTTCCATACTCCAGCGTGCGTTATAGACCTTTGCAAAAACCATCGTCCTTGCAATGGCACAGCTTTGCGCTGCATCATCTGCCGTGCGATACTGTGCGCGGCGCAAAAGCACATTTCCATTTGCTTCCCCGGTAACGCGCGCAAGGAATCTTCCCCGCGGCGTACAAAACGACAGGGATATCCCCCGCTGCGCACAGGCACCCATCAAGGCGGGAGACGCGCCGGAATAGGAAAACGTGATAATCGCGCAGAGCGTATGAAGCGGATAACGGGCAATCACAGCTTTATCACGATTTGCCACGACGTTTTCTCCATCCAAAGACAGATAGATATCCTCTGACGTCACAAACAATGTATTGAGCAAATGCCGCATTACGCTTCCTCCATTGCCTCATGCAAATAGATATCCACGTCTTTCCCTTTCATCAGCGCAGGCAGGCATACCTCTTTCAAAGAACAGGCGCCACAACCTTTGGATGGCTTTGCCTTCGGCGTATGACCGCGGCAATAAAGCCGATGCATCTGCTGTGTCATGTCGCACACCAGATCCCGAAGTTCCGGCGTAAAACAAACCTGCATCCGGCGCCGTGTCTGGCCATAAAAGAGCGCGCCTTCCGGAATCTCACAGCAGAGCATCTCTTCCAGGCACATTGCCTGCGCACATAATTGCAATTCATCCGCCTGATGCATCTTGGGCGCGCCGCGCTTGTATTCCACGGGAAAGGGACGCCACAGTCCCTCCTCCCCATGCATTGCAACGCCGCCGGAATCTTTGTGGAATTCAACGACATCACATTTTCCGCAAATTCCCAAAGAAGCCGATGCTATGGGAAGTCCCCGCAGGATCAGGACATCCCCGCGACGCTCCCGAAGCGTTTCATCATGCGCACGTTCGTGAAACAAGCTGCCTTCCACGGTGTGTAAGTTCTCCTGCCACAGCTGTTCAATATGGATCAGCGCCCACTGGCGGCGGCAGAATGCGAAATGCTGCAAACCGGACAGCTGGAGGAAATCCTCCTGTGCATACGTTACCCCATGCGCTGACAGGTAACACCATCGGGCAGTGCGTTCTCATCCACCGAGACGACATAATCCGCATAACCGC
>JAHZHV010000259.1 GCA_019420085.1 Christensenella sp. | reverse complement strand
TACGCCACGATCGCATGACCCGCCTCGTGATAGGCGACAAGGCGGCGATCCTGCTCGGTGACCTTGCGGCTCTTTTTCTCCGGGCCCAGTTCCACGCGCTGGACGGCCTCGGTGATCTCCTCCATGCCGATCCTGTCCTTTGCGCGGCGGGCGGCCAAAATGGCGGCCTCGTTTAAGATATTCTCCAGATCCGCGCCGGTGGTCCACGGCGTCATCTTGGCAAGCACGTCGAGCTTGACGTCGTCGGCAAGGGGTTTATTGCGCGCATGCACGCGCAAAATCTCCTCGCGGCCGCGCACGTCGGGGTAGCCGACGACGACCTGCCGGTCGAAGCGGCCGGGACGAAGCAGCGCCGGATCGAGGATATCGGCGCGGTTTGTCGCGGCGATGATGATAATGCCCTGATTGACGGTAAAGCCGTCCATCTCGACAAGCAGCTGGTTGAGCGTCTGTTCGCGCTCGTCGTGACCGCCGCCCAGGCCCGTGCCGCGCTGGCGGCCGACGGCGTCGATCTCGTCGATGAAGATGATGCTGGGCTGGTTTTTCTTGGCCTCCTCAAAGAGGCTGCGCACGCGCGAAGCGCCGACGCCGACGAACATCTCGACGAAATCCGAGCCGCTGATGGAGAAAAACGGAACCTTGGCCTCGCCGGCCACGGCCTTGGCAAGCAGCGTCTTGCCGGTACCCGGCGGCCCGACCAGCAGCACGCCCTTCGGAATGCGCGCGCCAAGGTCGAGGAAGCGCTTGGGGTTCTTCAAAAAGTCCACGACTTCGGCAAGTTCTTCCTTCTCCTCGTCGGCGCCGGCGACGTCGGCGAAGGTGACGTTATTGTCCACGCCGGCCTGATGGCGGCGCGCGGTGGACTTGCCGAAGTTGTTCATCGAGCCGTTCTGCTTGCTCTGCTGGCGCATGATGAAAACCCAGAACCCGCCAAGCAGCAGGATGACGACGACGTAGGGCAGCATCATCTGCCACCAGGACGCCTGCGGCGCACCCTGCATCTTGATGTCGAAGCCAAAATCCAGCGACGAGAGCGTCTCGTCGCCAAGGACGCTGCGCACGTCGTCATAGAAACTTGCGATATCGGGCACATAGGTCTTAAAGTCATACTGCGTTGTCGGCGCATTTTCAAACGCCTCCAAAGCCTGCGAATCCTTGTACACGCCGACCAGATCGTTTTCCACGATCAGGACGGAGGCGACGTTGCCCGCCTTGACCTCTTCCAAAAACTGCGAGTAGGTAATATCTTCCTTCTTCGCGCCGGAAGCGCTCAGGCCCGGCCCCATCGTCACCGAGGCAAGAATAATCGCCGCCGCAAGCAGCACAAGAAAGAATACCGGTCCGCGCAGGTTTTTCTTTTTCTGCAATCTAATGAATCCTCCTTACATACTTGCACGCCCCGCGGGCGCGTCTTTTGCGGCACGCAAAATCATTCCTGATCCGCGTAAGCCGACGGCGACAGCACGCCGATATAGGGAAGGTTGCGGTACATGCCGGCGTAATCGAGGCCGTACCCAACCACAAACGCATCGGGAATGTCGAATCCGACGTAATCGACGTCGACGGGCACCTCGCGGCGCTCCTTTTTATCCAGCAGGCAGCACACGCGAAGGGACGCAGGACGCCTGCTTGCAAAGTTGGAGCGCAGGTAGCTCAGCGTCCGTCCGGAATCGACGATATCCTCCACGATCAGCACGTCGTATCCCTCGATGGGCTGATCGACGTCCTTTAAGAACTTGACCTCACCGGAGGAAGTGGTGCCGCTGCCGTAGCTGGAAATGCTGATAAAGTCAAACACCAGCGGCAGATCAATATGCCGCGCAAGATCGGTGAAAAAGACGATCGCACCCTTTAAGATACCCACGATCAGCAGCTTTTTACCCTGGTAATCGCGCGTAATCTGCGCGCCCAGCTCCGCCACGCGGCGCTCCAGCTGCTCTTTGGAAATGAGTTCTTCCTGAATCGATTCCTTCCACTGCTGCATTGTTTTCGGTTCTCCTTTTGTTATCTTGCTTCAAATTCAAACAGATATGCCGGTTGTCCATCGCGCACAAAGACGGATTCGTCTGCGCGTACGCCGACGGCCCAAAGCGCGCCGCGCGCGTTTGCCACAAGCGGCTGCGTCGCGCGCGAAAACGCGTCAAATCCCGCCTCGGACAAAACGTCCGACAAAAGCCGGGAGCCGCCAAGGCCCATCGGGCGCATGCGCTCCCCCGCGCGCGCGGTGCGCGCAAAAAGCCCCGCCTCGGCCACCGCGGCCGGAAACCACTGCCGCTGGGGCGGCGTCGCCGCGTGCGCGCAATGCGCCGGCCCCGTCACGCGGAACACGCCCCACGGCGTCTGCGTCACGCCGGGCACGGCAAGCGGCACGATTTCGCTTTTTGCATCTTCGCTTTTTTTTAAGAGCAGAACGCCGTCGCGCGTGCGAAGCGCCTGCGCGCCGCCGCTTAAATCGACGCGGCGTCCGCACTGTTTTTCAAAAAGCGCCAGCAGCAAAAAAAGCGTGCGTTCCCCTGCGCGGCAGCCAAAGCGCGTCAGCGCCTCTTTCAGCGCGCCCAGCGCGACGGCCTGGGAAAGATTCGCCACGCCGGGCAGAATGCACATGCCGCGCGCATCCTCGCGCACAAAGCGCGCGAAGGCGTCCCGGCATGCCTCCTTCAAAAGCGCCTGACCCGCCTGCATCTGCCGCGCAAGCGCCGCCGCACCCTCGGCAAGCGCGCCGTTTCGCGCCCGAAGAGGCGGCACCACATGCGCGCGGATGTCGTTTCGAAGGTAGCGGGAATCGGCGTTTGTCTCGTCCCGGACGCACAACACGCCGTTTTGCGCGGCGTAAAAATCAATCTGCGCGCGGGAAAAATCAAGCAGCGGCCGCACGATGCGTCCGCGCGCGTCGCACGATACCTGCGCCATGCCGCAAAGAAGCGCCGCGCTGCCGCGTGCGATGCCCATGAGCATCGTCTCAAGCTGATCGTCGGCCTGATGCGCCGTCACGATGCAGAACGCGCCGCAAGCGCGCGCGATATCGGCAAGCGCCGCATAGCGCAGCCTTCGGCACGCATCCTCCAGCGACAGCCCTTTCCGCGCCGCAAGCGCGGGCGCGTCGACGTCACGCACATAACAGGGCACGTCAAGGCGCCGGCACAGCGTGTGCACAAAGCAGGCGTCCCGCATCGCGGTCTGCGCGCGCACGCCGTGGCAGACATGCGCCACCGCAAGGGAAAAGCCGCATTGCAGGCTTACGGCACGCAGCATGTGCATCAGGCACGACGAATCGCGCCCGCCGGAAACCGCGGCCAAAACCAAAGCGCCCCGATCAACGCCCGCATCGCGCAAGCGGCGGGCGACGGCGCGGCGCATCTGTTCGCTTGTCATGCTGAGCTTTTCCATCGCACTGCCTATTGTACCTGCTTTTGCGGCGAAAGGCAAGCAAACTTGCGCCCTTTGTCGTCCAACGCGTCCGAAAACTTCACTTTTTAAGCAGCCTTTGCACTTTTTTTACGCATCGCGCTGACAAGCGCGTCCGCCGCGGCGTATAATAGGCGCAGGAAATCCACGAAACAAGCTAAGGAGGATTGCCCTGATGCAGGACGAACAATCGATCAAGGACGCGCTTTTTGAGCGTGTGGAAAGCAAAAAGACGGTCTACACCGGCCGCGTGGCGGACATCGACGTCTGGGACGTGCGCCTGCCCGACGGCCGCATGGCCAAGCGGGAGATCATCCGTCATCCGGGCGCGGCGGCGGTCGTGCCGGTGGACGCCGGCGGGAATGTCACGATGGTCTACCAGTTCCGCCATCCCATCGGCCGCGCGACGCTGGAAATTCCCGCCGGCAAGCGCGAGCGCGGCGAGGACCCGCTTTTGTGCGCCCAGCGCGAGCTGCGCGAGGAGGTCGGCCTAATCGCCGGACAGTACCGGCTCTTAACCGAGCTTGCCACATCGCCCGGCATCTTTGACGAGCGCATTTTCATCTATCTTGCAACGGATTTGACCCCCTGCGACACCGATCCGGACGAGGATGAGTTTTTGAACGTGCGCGCCTTCCCGCTGGAAGCGCTCATCGCGCGCGCCGCGGCAAACGAAATTCAGGATTCCAAGACGATCGTGGGGCTGATGCTGGCGCGCGAAGCGCTGGCCGGACGCTGAGATAAGGGAGGAATGCCGCTATGATTGGCACGCATACCGTACAGATTTCCCCGTCGCTGCTTGCCGCCGACTTTGCCGATTTGAAGGGCGCGCTTTGCGCCGTCAAAAAAAGCGGCGCGCCGATGGTGCATCTGGACGTCATGGACGGCGTCTTCGTGCGCAACATCTCCTTCGGGCTGCCGGTGATTGAAAGCCTGCGCCGGGTCAGCGATCTTTTCTTTGACACGCATCTGATGCTGCAGGACCCCAGCGCCTACATCGATGCGTTCGCCGCCGCCGGAAGCGACAGCATCACCTTTCACCTGGAAAGCGCGTGCGACGCTTCCGACACCATCGACCGGATTCACGCCTGCGGCAGGCGCTGCGGCATTTCCATTCGCCCCGACACGCCCGTGGAGGCGCTTTGTCCCTACCTTTCGCGCGTGGATCTCGTGCTTTTGATGAGCGTCGAGCCGGGCTTCGGCGGACAGGCCTTCCTGCCCGAGACGCCTGCGCGCATCCGGCAGCTGCGCACGCTGCGGCCGGATGTGACGATCAGCGTCGACGGCGGCATCAATGAAACAACCGCCCCGCTGTGCATCGAGGCTGGCGCCAATATCCTCGTGGCCGGCTCCTACTTCTTCCGCGCCCAGGACCCCGCCGGCGCCGTGCGCCGTCTGTGCGCCGCACGGTAAAGGCCCCCATAAATGCATATCCGCTTTCTTCACACGCCCGCCGCGTTTTTTGTATCCGCGACGGGCTTTTTTATTTACCGCACTTCCACCGCCCGCGACGGCTTTTTTACTTGCCCCACGTCTTTTGTATCCGCGACGGACGTCTTTGCTTATCGCACTTTTTTCGCCCGCGACGGACGTTTTTGTCTGCCGCGCTTTCCCCGCCCGCGGCGGGCTTTTTATTTACCCCACTTCCCCCGCCCGCCGTCTTTGCCCGCCCGGGCAAAAAAAGCATGCAAAACGCGTGCGTTCCATGGTATGGTATAAGCGGGGGATGACATAAGCGGCGCGGCGTCCGTCTTTTTTGGGACCGCCTCTTTTTTCCTTCACGCGCCGTCTCCTTGTTAAACACCGCCGCGCGTATCGGGCGTCAAATCGACACAAGCGGCCGGACGTGTCGTTCCGTTTCCATGGAAATTCCGCTATGCTCGTTTCATCGGCCGCGGCCGAAAACCATTTTGAGAGGAATTTGTATCATGAACACGGACAAGCTCTATGCGGAAGCCATCGCAAACGAATACGCGCCCAAGGACACGTCGAAGGTCGTCGCGCTGAAAAAGCTGGACAGACGTGCAAAGCGCAGGGCAAATATTTTTGCCTATACTTTCGGCATTGCCATGAGCCTTGTGCTGGGCGTCGGGATGTGCCTTTGCATGCGGGTCATCGGCGGCGGCGGCGTATATGCCGTCGGCGCCGGGGTCGTGCTTGGGCTGGCCGGATTCGCCGGCGTCGGGGTAAACTACCCGATTTACCGGAAACTGCTGGCCGCCGACAAGCGCAAATACGCCTTTGCGATCATGCAGCTTGCCCGGCAGATCAGCGAATCGGCCGAATAAAAAAGGACGAAAGGACGGCGGCAGATGAACAAGTCGCACGGCAGATACTTTCAAACCGCCCTTGCCATGGACGAAGCGCTGATTGCACTGCTTGAGAAAAAGGATCTTGAATACATCACGGTCAGGGAACTGTGCCGGCAGGCCGGCGTGAACCGCTCGACGTTCTACCTGCATTATGAAACGATCGCCGATCTTTTAAGCGAAACGCTGGAGATGATCGACACGCGCTTTGCCTCCTACTTTCCCCAAAGTGAAGCGGAGATCCTCGCCGGCCGCACGCGTGCGGATCTGATCCTGGTTACCCGCGCGTATCTTGTCCCCTATCTTCGCTTCATCCGGGACAATAAAAGCGTCTACCGGGCGGCATTCCGCAATCCGGGCATCATGCAGTCGCATGCCCGATACGGGCAGCTGAAGCAGCGCATCCTGGAGCCCATCCTGGCGCGATTTGCAATCCCTGCCGCGCACCGTCCGTATTATATGACCTATTATGTGGAAGGCATCAGCGCCATCGTGCGGGAGTGGCTGCGCGGGGACTGCCGCGACGAGATCGACATGATCGCCGCCGTCATCGAATCGTGCGTGCGCCCCGACGCGTTCAATCATGAAGGCTGACGGCATGCTGCGGCGCCTTTTGGCCACGCCGGCGCCGGATGATGCCGGCAGACGCTTTGACACCACGGCCGTTTCCGCGATCTGCACGGCGGCATTTACGCTGTATCACGCGTTCCTCGGCCTTTGGCATGCGTCCGTATGGCACGGCAGCATCTGTACGTTTTATGCGCTTTTGACCGCCGTGCGCGGCAATATCCTTGCAACGGAAAAACTGCCGCCGATGCAGCGTGCGCGCAGCCGCCGCCGCACAGCGCGCGTCAACGCCCTGCTGCTTGTCGCGCTGGATGCTCTGATGCTGCCGCCCGTTGCCATGCTTGTCCTGCTGGCGCGCCTGACGCACTTTTTTCCCCGACACGACAAAGGGACGCAGCCAAAAGGCTGCGTCCCCGTCTTATTCCCGCGCGGTTCGTTTCTAAGCCGCGTGTATTTTTATGCGTGCATTCTGCTTTACTGCGCGTCCTCGGAGGAGAAGGACTGCGTGAACATCTCGTTGC